>CALJZV010000409.1 GCA_937983475.1 uncultured Verrucomicrobiales bacterium | reverse complement strand
GGCCGGAGTCCGTAGAGAAAACCGCCAGATGGGCCGGTCCACTTTGCAGCCGATCTCGCGCTGCAGGTTCTTGAACAACGCTGGCCATAAAGCCGGGCCGCTCCCGTTGGCAACGGGCGTTTCCACCCGGAAATACTCGCCTCGCCGGTAGGCCGGATGGTTGTTGACGGTGTGGGGCTTGCGGTAAGGCGTTGTTGCTGCAACGCCCTAATTTCTGTCCTCTCGTTTGCTCCTGGTGAAATTCAGTAGCGTGGTTGATCTGCAAGAGCATTGCGAAGGCAGAAATCAGGGCGAAGACGCAGCTAGACGCAGCTTCGCCCTGCCGAATCTCCTGAGCGCATCCTGGCGCCATGCTAGGCGCGGGGACAACTTGTCCCCGGTTTGTTTTGCTCCAGTGTGACATTACATTGGGGACGGGCCGTCCCCAATCCAATTGTCCCAAGGCACGCAGCCATGTCAGGAGGCATCCGCGCCGAATTGTCATGGCGTTTCCGCCTTTGCTTTGCTACAACGCCGCCCATGCCTGCGAATTTGACCATCGGTTTTCTGGGCGGGGGCAAAATGGCCACCGCGCTAGCCAAGGGTTTCATCAACGCCAAGCTGGCCAAGCCCAGCCAGTTGATTGCCAGCGATCCCTACGAGGAAGCCCGCAAGCATTTCGTCGAGGAAACGGGCGCCAAGGCGGTCGCGACCAACGCCGAGGTTGCCGAAGCCGCCCAAACCCTTTTCCTCGCGGTCAAACCCGATCAGGTGTCCGCAGTGCTCCAGGAAATTTCCCCTCACTTTTCCAAAAAACACCTGCTCATTTCAATCGCTGCGGGGGTGACGATTGCCAGGCTGGAAAGCGGCCTGCCATCCGAATCCCGCGTGGTCCGTGTGATGCCCAACACGCCGGCCTTGATCGGACTCTCGGCGAGCGCGTATGCCCGTGGCCAATGCGCAACAAACGCCGACGGCCAGCTTGTGCAAAAGCTGCTCGCCTCGGTCGGGATTGCCTTTGAGTTGAAAGAAGCTTTGCTCGACGCGGTCACCGGACTGAGCGGCAGCGGCCCGGCGTATGTTTACATGATTATCGAGGCGTTGAGCGACGGTGGCGTGGCGTCGGGTTTGCCGCGGAATGTGGCCACGCGCCTGGCGGCCCAAACCGTGCTGGGCAGCGCCAAAATGGTGCTGGAGACCGGAATGCATCCGGGCACTCTGAAGGACATGGTGACCAGCCCCGGCGGCACGACCGTCGAAGGATTGCACGAAATCGAGAAAGGGGCCTTGCGCGGCACGCTCATCAACGCGGTGCGCGCCGCCTCGGATAAATCACGGAAACTCGGCCAAGCCTAATGGCTCAAGCCGTTAGGAATTAAGCCGCGAAAAAGGATTGTTCGCAAATCCGCTTGCGGCAGGCTGCTCAGCAGCATTGGTGGGCACGATTTTTTTCCCCTCGGATGCAGCAGCTTTTGCGGGCTTGGGCTCCGGCTTGACTTCACCCGCGGAATCCTCCGCCTCTTCGGGCGGCTTGGCGCGTTTGTTGCGCGGCAGCGGACTGAGCATGACGTTGATGCTGCGGCCCATGAGTTTTGGGGTGGAATCAGGATGCCCCCAGGGCGCCAGTTCCTTGATGAAGTTGTTGACCTGCTGATAGCCAAATTCCGTGTGCGCCATTTCCCGGCCGCGAAAACGCAGGGCGACCTTGACCTTCATTTCATCGCACAGAAACTCGATGGCATGCTGCAACTTGACCGAAAAATCATGCGGGTCAATGGTCGCGCTGAGCTGGATTTCCTTGACCTTGTTGGCGTGGTGATGCTTGCGCGACTCCTTCTCCTTTTTGGCCTGTTCGTATCGATATTTGCCAAAATCAATGAGTTTGCAGACAGGAGGGTTTGCCTGCGCGGCCACTTCTACAAGGTCCACCCCGCGCTGGCGCGCCAGATTCAACGCATCGTTCAAGGGCATGACCCCCATCTGTTCACCGTCGTCGGCGATGACGCGCACTTCCCGGGCGCGAATTTTGCCGTTGATGCGGGTAAACGGCGTGGAAGAGGAATTACGAGGAGCAAAAGGGCGGCTCAAGACACCCTCACCGGTTGAAGTTTGTTCATGCAGTAACTAATACACTCATGGGCAGTTGGCCCTTTAATGATTGAAAATATGTAATGCGCGACGCTTCGTTGCGCAAGCGCAAAGATGACGAAGGAAGCCTGCGAATCGCATCAAGGATTCCCCCATCGCTCCGCCCTGCACTGTCCACAAAATCGGAGCAAGCTCGTCCCCGCACAATGCCACAGGGCGGCCAAACGAACCGGGGACAAGCTGTCCCCGCCCCTATCAGCACACGACACGGCGCAACGTCAAGATGCCCCCCCTTGCGCAATGCGGAACATATTTTTCGTGCGTTACGCCTCCGCACAAAATAAATTGCGCCCACTTCATGGCACAAATTCAACCCTTTGCCGCTCTGCGTCCCAAACCCAAACTCGCCGCCAAAATCTGCGCGCCCCCGTACGACGTCATGTCCTCGGAGGAGGCACGCGACATGGCCAAGGGCAATTCCCTAAGTTTTTTGCATGTAAGCCGGCCGGAGATTGATCTTCCCAAGGACACCGACATCTATTCGCCCGAGGTTTACGCCAAGGCGAAGGAAAATTTTTCCCAACTGGTGGCCGACGGGGCACTGCGGCAGGACGCCCGGCCGCAGTTTTACATTTACCGCCAAATCATGGGCGAGCACACCCAGACCGGCCTGGTGGCCACCACCAGTTGCCAGGAGTACCTGGACAACATCATCAAAAAGCATGAGTTCACCCGGCCCGACAAGGAGGACGACCGCGTGAGGCACATTGAAACACTTAACTCCCAGACCGGCCCGGTGTTCCTTGCCTATCGCGCTTCCGCGGCCATCAACGATTTGATTGCCCAGAAATCTTCTGGCGAACCGGACATTGACTTCACCGCCGATGACGGCGTGCGGCACACCTCCTGGTCCATCGGCGACGCGGCAACCATCGCCGCGCTTCAGAGCGAATTTGCGGCCATTCCCGCGCTTTACATCGCCGATGGTCACCATCGCAGCGCGGCGGCGGCGCGCGTTTACAAGTCTCGGCAGGGCGCCGGCACCAGCGGCTGGTTCCTGTCGGTCATCTTCCCGCACGACCAGATGCAGATTCTCCCCTACAACCGCGTCCTGAAGGATTTGAACGGGCTCACCCCCGAGGATTTGCTGAAAAAGCTTGAGGCCATTTGCGACATCACCGACGCCACAAAGGCCACGCCCACAAAACAACACGAAGCATGCCTGTATCTTCAGGGAAAATGGCGCGCGCTCCGGTTTCGCGATGCGCTGACGGCCACCCCAGACCCGGTCGAGCGGCTGGACGTCTCGCTGCTCCAAAAAAACGTGCTGGCGCCACTGCTTGGCATTGATGACCCGCGCACCAGCAAGCGCATTCATTTTGTCGGCGGCATCCGCGGCACCAAAGAGCTGGAAAAGCTCGTGGACAGCGGCGATTTCGCCTGCGCGTTTTCGATGTTCCCGACCAGCATCACCGAGCTGATGGCCATTGCCGACGCCGGCGGCATCATGCCGCCCAAAAGCACCTGGTTTGAGCCCAAGCTGCGCGATGCCATGTTCTGTCACATGATTTAAATTGCTTTAGCGCGTCTGTCGGAATGCTCCGAAAGTTTTACTTATCCTTGCTGATTGCCTGCGCGAGTTGGCCGCTCCTGGCCGGAGAGCCCATCGTTATCGACAACACGGAGGCTTTATTGACAGGCGAATGGATCCTTGGAACGACCCAGCCTGACAAACACGGCTCCGATTACCATCACATTTCCACGACGCCAGGAGACGCCACCGCAACCGCCATTTACAGGCCGGACATCCCCTCCTCGGGAGTCTATCACGTGGAAATATTTTATCCGCAGCACTCCAACCGCTCGACAGCTTCGCCCTGGAGAATCTCCTGCGCCCGGGGCGAAATCATTGCCCACGTGAATCAAACTCTACTGGGAGGCCAATGGCTGCGCATTGCCTCAGCATGCCCGTTTGAAAAGGGAACCAACGGCTTTGTCATGCTCTCCAACAATCCCCCCGACGCCGGGATGAGGGGCACCAATCCCGTGCGGGTGATTGCTGACGCCGTTCGGTTCGTCCCGGCGGGGAAGGATGCCTCGCACACGGCCCTTCCCAGCAACGGGGCGATCAAGATTGCCAACTACTTCCTGCAACTGACCGTGCAGGGAAAAGGCATGGTCACCTTCGCTCAGCAGTCAGGTGCCGATTTTCATCGGCTCACCCTCTCAGCCCAGCCTGCCGAGGGCCATGTGTTTCAGGAATGGTCCGGGGCTCTTTCCGGGGCTCGCAATCCCATCACAGTGGAGTTGTCCACCAATCTGCACATCGGTGCCACCTTTGCCCGGGCAGGAATCGGCGCCATCGTGGACAATCGCGACGCCGAGTTTTCCGGACAATGGAGCGTGTCCGAGCGAGCCTGGCCCGGCACCCGCTACGAGGATTATCATTTCAGCACTGCCATTGCGGGAGAGCCCACGGCGACGGCCATCTTCCGTCCAAACCTTCCCAAAACGGGCCTCTATGATGTTTACATTTGGTATGCCAGCGGCAGCAACCGCGCCACCAACGCGTTGTGGGAAGTGGTTTCCACCGACGGAACTGTTTCCAGACATGTGGACCAAACGGTTAACGGCGGCACGTGGGTTTTGCTTGCGTCCAATCGCCTGTTC
>CALJZV010000408.1 GCA_937983475.1 uncultured Verrucomicrobiales bacterium | reverse complement strand
AAAAAATGGAGGAGAGGGCCGGGGAGAGGTGGCGATCGAATCGTATCACCCGGAAATAATCACACCCCCCGAACTGATTGAGTCAGCAAAAGAACCACATCCCCTCCCGAGGCCCGAACCCCGCCATGTTACGATGCACGCGGGGCCGGCCACTTCCCGCTTTCATTCCGGGGGGGCTTTATGCTTTCCTCTCCGCTCAAAACGCCGGTGGCGCGTTCCTGAAAACGGGCGCCATTCGCCGGCAATCAAACTCAATTTTTGTATGGGCAAAGAATTCAGTATCGAGCCGAAAACCGTTCCTCACGTCGAAACGAAATATCGCCGCATTGCCACGCCGCTGCCGCACCCGGACTCCGTGCCGGTCATCGAGAAGCTCCGCGCCTTCGAGCCGATTTCCATGCGCGGCCAGCCGCCGATTGTCTGGGACCGCGCCGAGGACATTTTTGTTTATGACAAATACGGCAACCGCTGGCTGGACTGGTCCAGCGGCGTGCTGGTGACCAACGCCGGCCACGGCCCGAAGGAAATCCGCGACGCCATCGTCAGCCAGGTCCAGAGCGGCCTGCTGCACAACTACGTGTTCCCGAGCGAGGAGCGCGCTGAACTGGCCGAATACCTCGCGCAGCTCGCGCCCGAGGGCTTGAGGAAAGTGTTCCTGCTCACCACCGGCTCCGAGGCCACCGAGTGCGCCATCAAGCTGGCGCGCAGTTGGGGCATCAAGCAGGGCGGCAACAAGAAAATCGGCATCGTCGGCTTTGAGCGCGGCTTTCACGGACGCACCCTCGGTTCGCAACAGGCCGGCGGCATGGCCGGGCAGAAGTCCTGGATCGTCAACGAGGACCCGGCCATCATCAACGCGCCGTTCCCCGACGGCTACTGGCAGACCGACACAAGCTTCGACACGCTGCTCAAGGCCATTGAGAGACGCGGCCTCAAGCCCGAGAACATCGCTGGCGTGATGATGGAAAGCTACCAGGGCGTCGGCCCGGATTTCGCGCCGGTTGAATACGCGCAGAAGCTCCGCAAATGGTGCGACGACAATGGCATTGTCTTGATTTTCGACGAGGTGCAGGCGGGCTTCGGCCGCACCGGCAAGTTCTGGGCCTTCGAGCATTACGGTGTGACGCCCGACATCATCTGCTGCGGCAAGGGCATCAGCAGCTCGCTGCCGCTTTCGGCGGTGATCGGCCGCAACGCCATCATGGACCAGTTTCCTCCCGGCTCAATGACCAGCACCCACACCGGCAACCCCGTCTGCGTGGCCGCCGCGATGGCGAGTTTGAGGAAAATAAAAAACGACAAGCTCACCGAGAACGCCGCGAAGCTCGGCCCGATTCTTCTGGCGGGCTTGCAGGAAATTAAAAAGAAGCACTGCGACGTCATCGGCCACGTGACCGCCACCGGCCTGGTCGGCGGCGTGCAGATTGTCAAACCGGGCGTCAAGGAACCCAACCACGTCCGGGCCCACGCCAGCATCGAGAAATGTTTTCATAAGGGCCTGCTCTTCTTTTCGCCTGTGGGCGCCTGGGGCCAGACGGTGAAGATTTCGCCGCCGTTGACCATTCCCGAGGAGGCGCTCCGCGAAGGGTTGAGCGTTCTGGCCGAAGCGGTGGATGAAGCGGTGGCCGCGTCTAAGTAATTTTCCCGGCCCCAACAGAGCATTCAAAGGCAGTTGCGCAATTCTGTGCGCAATGCTTTTGTATTCGCCAATTCAGGGAACCATGAAAACTAGCATCACCTTACTGACCATGACTTTGGCCGCAGCGGTTGTCATCACCGGCTGCCACTCGCACTCAAGCCATTCGTCGCATTCATCCCAATCGCCCCAGACCGTGAACACGCCCAAAACCTTGAGAGATTTCCAGGCAATGACCCAGCGCTTCAACACCGTGCTGGCCGTGCCCAACTTCGAAACCACACCCGCGGCCGTCCGGACATCCCTGAGCAATGCCATCGCCCGCGCCGACGCCAAACTCGATGCCATCGGCAAATTAAAACCCGAGGAAGTGACCTTCGAGAACACCGTGCTCGCGCTGGACAATCTCGGCTACGAGGCCGGACTCACCGCCAACCGCCTCGGGCTCGCCAAGGAAACCAGCACCAACGCCGCCATTCGCGAAGCCGCCACCGACGCCATCAAGGTATTCTCCGACTGGGCCGTCGGACTGGATTATCGCGAGGACGTTTACCGCGCGGTGAGAGCCTTTGCCGACAAGAAGCCGAAGCTTTCCGGTGAGGACGCCAAACTGCTGGAGGAAACCTTGCTCGATTACCGCCGCGCCGGCCTGGAACTGCCCAAGCCGCAGCGCGACGAGGTGGAAAAACTGCGCAAGGAACTGGCCCGGATCAGCACCGATTTCGACAAGAACATCACCGACGCCAAGAAGCCTCTGAAATTCACCAAGGCCCAACTGGCCGGTGTGCCCGAGAGCTTCCTCAGCCAACCCGGCGTCAAGACCGGCGACGACGAATACACCGTGATGGCCAACGTGACCTTCCACGTGTTGCAGGTCATGGACAATTGCAGTGTCGAGGCCACGCGCCGCAAGCTTCAGTTCGAGCGCGACAACCTTGCGCGACAGGAGAACATCCCGCTCCTGAAGGATATTCTCCGCCTGCGCCATGAAATCGCGCAGAAGCTCGGCTACGCCAACTGGGCCGACTACAAGATCGAGCCGCGCATGGCAAAAAACGGCAAAACCGCCCGGGAATTTCTGGAAAAATTAAAGACCGGGCTGGAGCCCAAATTCCGCGCCGAGATGGCCGAGTATCAGAAGCTCAAGGCCCGCGAAACCGGCAAGGTTGACGCCAAAATTCACCTTTGGGACTGGCGTTATTACAGCAACCAGCTCAAGAAGGAGCGTTACAACGTGGATGCCGAGCAGCTTCGCGTTTATTTCCCCTACGACCGGACGCTCGAAGGCATGTTTCAAATTTACCAAAAGATTTTCGGCCTGACCTTCCACGAAATCGAGCCGCCCTACAAATGGGCCGATGGTCTCCGCCTCTTTGCCGTCACCGACAACCAGACTGGAGAGCCGATGGGCCTTTTCTATCTCGACATGTTCCCGCGCGAGGGCAAATACAACCACTTCGCGCAGTTCGGCATCATCGAGGGCAAACAACTTCCTGACGGCCGTTATCAGCGGCCCACCGTCGCGTTGATCTGCAACTTCCCTCCGCCCAGCGCGGAGCGCCCCTCCCTGCTGTCGCACTCCGAGGTTGAAACGCTCTTCCATGAGTTCGGCCACGCGATGCACTCCATTCTCACCCGCGCCAAGCACTCACGTTTTTCGGGCACCAGCGTCCCGCGCGACTTCGTCGAGGCCCCTTCCCAGATGCTTGAGAACTGGGTCTGGGACAAAAAGGTGCTCGACACCTTCGCCGGGCGTTACGACAACCCTTCGGAAAAAATCCCCGCCGCAGTTTTGGAAAAACTCGAGGAAGCGCGCCTCGCCACAGAAGGCACGCGCTACCGGCGGCAACTTGGGTTCGGCCTGACCGACCTGGCGCTGCATTCGGGCTACAAGCCCGGCGACGACATTGTCAAAATTGCCAACAACGTGATCGCCGACGTCTTTCTGGCGCCGGACGACACGGCGTTCGTCGCCTACTTCGGCCATCTGACCGGCTATGACGCCGGCTACTACGGTTATGCCTGGGCGGACGCCATTTCCGCCGACATGGCCACGGTGTTCGAGAATTCCCCCGGCGGCTACTTCGACAAGCAGGCGGGCATGCGTCTGCGCAAGGAGATTTACGAGCCGGGCGATTCGCGCGACGTGAACATCTCCATCCGGAAGTTCCTGGGGCGCGAGCGCTCCATCGAGCCGTTCCTCAAGCAATTGGGCATCGGCGCAAAACAGTAGCCCGGTTCAGCTGGTTCATTTTTTCATAAGCAGCGCGAAAAACGCCCCTGAAACGGAATCGCAGCCAATAATCTATCCGATTGATCAATTGGAAAAAATCAGGAACACTCCGTGCACAAGAGCACTCCAACAAAACAAGAATATGCGCCGCCTACTCCTGACCTGTTTGGTTGTCACCGCCATTGGATTTCCCTGCTTGGCCGAACATGTAACGTTCGATGATCTGCCTCAAGCCGCCCAACGCAACTTCCTCTCCAAATTCGACAAAAACAAGCTTCACCACATTGAGAAGGACCGCTCCGGCAAGACCACCATTTACAAGGTGTTCATTGAACGCGACAGCGAGCGGGTCGAGGTCTGGTTCAGCCACCAGGGCGCCATTCTCAAGAGCATCGAGGCCCGCGACAGAAGCATCGAAGCCGAACTGCCCTTCCCCAAATCCGGTGCCGAAACCATAGCCCTGAAGGATCTGCCCGAACCGGTCCGGGACACCATTTTGAGCGAAGCGCCCGAGGACAAGATTGAAAGCATCAGTCGCGCCCCCATTGGCAGCCAAACCGTGTATCAGGTCCTGTTTCACCCTGGCGTGGCCGTTCGGCAAATGCGCATCGGGGACAATGGACGCGAACTGAGGAAAATTCTCGTCTCTGCCGTTGAGACCCAAACCATTGACGGCGCCCTGCTGGAGCCCGCTCCCGATGGGAAGGCAAAAGCTGGGCAATGAGGCCAAGGGCGAGCGAGCCTCAGCGCAGTTCGACGGACGAGTGATTGCCATAAGCCTTCACCCTTTTGGGTTAAATAAGTCGGACCCGTTGAAGCTCGCACCTGGGAGATATAGTTTTATGCGGTTGTTTGACGGGCGGCCCACC
>CALJZV010000407.1 GCA_937983475.1 uncultured Verrucomicrobiales bacterium | reverse complement strand
CATGTGCCACCGCAATTGGGGAGCGAAGCGCGTAGAAATAACACCTCATACCGGGGGGTTAGACGGCGAAAAATAAATTTTCCTCTATAAATCTTTCGCCTATTCAGAACTGAAAGAACCCAACGGCATAATTTGCTTATGCGGCAACTGGCGTTCGAATTAATAAATCACACCTTGATCGTTCCCTCGAAGACAAAGTCCGCCGGGCCGGTCAACCGCACGTCGCAGAACGCCTCGCCCGCTTTGGCAAAGCTCACGTCCATCTCGTCGCCGCCCTGCACCTGCACTTTCACCGGCGATGTTTCGCCGTGAAGCGTCGCGGTGATCAGCGCCGCGGCGGTCACGCCGGTGCCGCAGGCGAGCGTCTCGTTTTCAACGCCGCGCTCGTAGGTGCGCACGCGGATGCGCCCCGGCCCGAACCGCTGCACGAAGTTGACGTTCGTTCCCTTGGGCGCGAAGTGCGCGTGATAGCGGATTTCCGCGCCGATGGGGCTGACCATCGTTTCGTCGGCGTTTTCAACAAATAAAACCGCGTGCGGCACGCCGGTGTTGAGCGAATGAATTGTGGTCGGGCCGCCCTTGAGCGGGACGGCTTCATTTAACCGGAGGCTGTGCGGCTGGGTGAGGTCAATGGCCACGCGCTCGCCGTGAAAATGCGCGCGAATGACGCCCGCCAAGGTCTCGAACGTGACCGATTCGCGTACCATGCCGGTGGCCCGCTGAATGTATCGGGCGAAGCAGCGCGCGCCGTTGCCGCACATCTCGGCCACGCTGCCGTCGGCGTTGTAAAAGTCCCAGGCCCAGTCGGCCTTGCCCGAGGCGCACGGCACCAGGAGCATGACGCCGTCGGCGCCAATGCCGCGATGACGGTCGCAGAGCTTGACCACCTGCGCGGGCGTGAGCGACACGGTGTGCTCGCGGTTGTCCACAACGACGAAGTCGTTGCCCGCGCCGTTCATTTTAGTGAAATGCAGGATCATGCGGCGGCGTTGGTTAAATGTGGCGAACTTCAGGAAGCTTTTAATTAATCAAAAGCATGCCCGGCGCAGCACAGGACGTTCTTGACCTTATGGCGCACCAGTTCCTTGACGGCCTTGCGGGCCGGCCCGAGATACTTGCGCGGATCAAATTCCTTGGGATTCTCGGCAACCGCCTTGCGGATGGCGGCGGTCATGGCCAGGCGCAGGTCGGTGTCAATGTTCACCTTGGTGCAACCGGTGCGGCGGGCAATTTCAATGTCCGCCTCGGGCACGCCGGCGGTGTCGGTGCCGAGTTTGCCGCCGTATTTGTTGATCTCCTCGGCCAGCTCCTTGGGCACGCTGGAAGCGCCGTGCAGCACCAGCGGGTAATCGCCCAGGCCGGCGTCCATGAGGGCCTTCTTGATGGCCTTGAGGCGCTCGAGGTCGAGGTGCTGTTCGCCCTTGAATTTGTAAGCGCCGTGCGAATTGCCGATGGCCACGGCCAGCGAGTCCACGCCGGATTCCTTGACGAACTTGACCGCTTCCTCGGGATGGGTGTAGCAGCCGCCCATGGAGTAGCCGCCGCCTTCCTCGCCGTCGTCGTGCTGGGCGCCGACGAGCATGCCGAGTTCGCCTTCAACCACGCAGTTGTGCTTGTGGGCGTAGTCCACGACCTTGCGGCAGATTTCAACGTTCTTCTCGAACGGCTCGTGCGAGGCGTCAATCATCACGCTGGTGAAGCCTTCGTCAATGCACTCCTTGCACAGCTCGAAGGAATCGCCGTGGTCCAGGTGGACGGCAATGGGAATGGTGGAGAGGCTGACGGCCGCATCAATGAGCTTCTTGAGGTAAACCGGGTTGGCGTATTGGCGCGCGCCCTTGGAAATCTGGAGCATCACCGGTGCCTTTTCCTCCTCGCAGGCCTCGATGATGGCCTGGAGCAGTTCCATGTTGTTGACGTTGAATGCGCCCAGGGCGTATTTGCCTTTGAGGGCCTTGGCGAACAAATCGCGAGTATGTGTCAGTGGCATAGTTTTATTTCATCACCGGTGAAACGGCGAATCGGCGGGAAAAGTAAGTACCGGCGGCGGAAATTAAAACAGAAATTTTCGGAACTTATTCCCAGCCCCGATGCCGATGGGAAAAGAAAAGCCGCCCCAAAGGACGGCTTTCGCGGTTTAAATCTAAAACTTCCTCACCGCCGCCGTCGCCAAGCCATAACCAGCAGGCTCAGCCCCCCGATGCACCCCAGAGCCACCGTCGAGGGTTCAGGAACGGGCACGGTTTCCAGTAAAATGTTGTCCACCCAGATGGGGCCTGCCGAACTTACCCCGGATGGCCCGCCAAATCGCAAGTCCACAAACGGGTTGGCTGAAGGGGCTCCCACAAATTCAAGTGTGCTGTCAATGCTTCCATCCGCGCCCAAATCCAAAGTCAGGGTGACGTTAGTCAAGGTGAAAAAGGCTTCATAGCGGTGCCAGGCATTGGTCTGGCGCGTGACGGTGGGAAACGCAGTCCATGCGCCAGTCCCGCCGTAAAGGCTCAACAACCGAACCGTGTAATGCGATGCGAAAGAGTTGTAGTGCCCCATCTCAAACAGCGGGTTTGCCCCATTGCGCAACCCTATGGTGTTGCGATCCAAGCCACCGCCATCATCAAAGATATCCGCCCGAAGCCGAATATTCATCGTGGCATCCGGAGTGAGGGAAAACGAGGATCCGATCCACGTATTCACGGCACCTCCGGGATGATAGCCCGAGTTGCCCGTGTTGCCGTTGGTGCTGACCAGTTGGCCCGCACCCGTGCTGCCCCAATTGGCCTGCATGGCAGGGGTGTTGGCGTATGATTCAAAGGTTTCGTTAACGATGACTTGCGCCTTTGACAGGAAGGGCGCAACCAACAGGGAAGCCGTTAGAATAAATTTTGCTTTCATGGCGATTAATTCTCCTGAGCGTGCTGATTTAAACCAATTTCACCGGAGAATACAATGCAATACCTCTCAATTGTAATAGGGTTTTACCTGACATTCCATCCGCAAGCATTTGCCGCCCGGCAATAAAGTGTCTTTCTTCTCGGTCAAAGGGTGTGCGGTTGAAAACAGCGGTCAAACTGTCCAAGTGCGATAAAGTTGGTCAATCCTCTCCCGCTGAGAGAGGAGGAAGAAGCCCGCAGCGCGACCAGTCTGATGCCTGCCGCTATCAATCGCACCCTCATCAAAACCAACATTGTCGCGGCAACCGCAGCCGCTATACTCGGGCCATATTTTTCTTATGACACGCCAGCACGTATTGGACCTCTATTTCATGGAGGCGCGCTCCAAGCTGATTGACCTGGCCGCGTTTCTGGACCGCGTTGAACGGGCCGAGGGCGAGGCGGACTTCCGCCTGAACGCGCTCCAGCAGGCCATCAGGGAGTTGGACACAGGCAATGCCGACCGGGCCAAGCGCGTCCTGCTGGCCTTGAGCGACCCGACGACCGAGCCGATTCCCGCCGCGCCGGGCAAGGGCGCCATCGGTGCATGGCAAGGCTCCAAGTAACTTTTCACGCATCACGCTTCACCCAATGAGATACATCGAACCTCACGGCCACATGGTCAGCCGCGTCACCGACGATTACGTGGACATGGCCACGGCCGGTTGCGCCGCCGTGTGCGAGCCGGCGTTCTGGGCTGGTTTTGACCGCAGCTCGGCCGACGGCTTTCACGATTACTTCTGCCAGCTCACCGAGCACGAGCCCAAACGTGCCGCCAAATTCGGCATCCCGCACTTTTGCTGGCTCTGCATCAATCCCAAGGAATCCGAGGACGTCCAACTCGCCAAGGACGTCATCGCGCTCATCCCGGACTTCCTGGACAAGCCCAACGTGCTGGGCATCGGCGAAATCGGCCTCAACAAAAATTCCCGCAACGAACTGAAAATCCTCGAACTGCACGTGGACCTGGCCGCGCGGCACAACCAGCTCATCCTCGTCCACACGCCGCACCTGGAGGACAAGCTCAAGGGCACGCGGCTGATCCTGGACGTGTTGAAGAGCGACCGGCGCATCCGCCCCGAGCGGGTCATCATCGACCACGTGGAGGAGCACACCATCGGGCCGGTGCTCGACGCGGGGTTCTGGGCGGGCATGACGCTTTACCCCGAGTCCAAGTGTACCCCGGCGCGCGCCATTGACATGCTGGAGACCTACGGCACCGAGCGCATCTGGATGAACAGCGCCTGCGACTGGGGCGTGAGCATTCCCCTGGCCGTGCCCCGGACCGCGCTGGAAATGAAAAAGCGCCAATGGACAGCTGACGCCATTGACCGCGTTGTGTACCAGAACCCGCTAAAGTTCCTCAGCCAGACGCCGAAGTTTCGGGTTTGAATGACCAAGCGAACTTATGGCGAAAAACCAGCCATACAAAGTGAAGTCAAAGCACCCTAAAGTTATCCTTTTTCTATTGGTTCTTGTGCTTTCCAGCGGGCCGCTCATTTTTTCTTTCAATGCTCCGCAAATAACAGTGTTGAGCGCCATTAACCTGTTTTGCGGTCGCTATTCAAAAGAGGCAATTCTTTATAGGATAGACCGGCTAAGAATAGGGTGTTTTACAAATGATGATGTGTCCTTTTTCTTGGATGAGCTCCCAGCAAGAGGCGAATTTGCATTAATGGGCGACGACTATAGTTGGGCCTTATTGAATTGTC
>CALJZV010000406.1 GCA_937983475.1 uncultured Verrucomicrobiales bacterium | reverse complement strand
GCGCAACCGATCAGGACTGGTTTACCGAGTACAACGATTTTATCCTCAATGTCCGCGTTGTGGACGGCGTGAAGGCCGCCATCGGCCACATCAACCACTACGGGTCGAGCCACTCGGACAGCATTGTCACCAGCAACGAGGCCACGGCCAAACGCTTCCTCGCGGAGGTGGATTCCGCGGCGGTATATTGGAACGCCTCGACGCGCTTCACTGACGGCGGCGAGTTTGGCATGGGCGCGGAAATCGGCATCAGCACCGACAAAATCGGCGCGCGCGGCCCGATGGGCCTCGACGAACTGACCACCTACAAGTGGCTGGGCATCGGGAATGGGCAGGTTCGCGCTTAATGAATGGAATTTTTCATCGAAATCATTCTACAGATCGCCCTTGAAGTGCTTGTGCAATTCTTTGGTGAGCTTTTGGTCGAGTTTGGGCTGCAAATTCGCTCAAAGAACGCGTCGCCAGTCAAAAACCCCGTGCTTGCAGCATTTGGCTATCTCCTCTGTGGCGCCATCATTGGAGGCATCAGTCTTATTTTCTTTCCCCATGCGGTTCTTGATAATCCCGGAATCCGCTTGGCGAACTTGATTCTGACCCCAATCGCGGCGGGCTTATTGATGACTTTTGTCGGAGCAATTCGTCGTCGAAAGGGTCAATCAGTCATCCGCCTGGATACGTTTTCCTATGGGTTTGTTTTTGCATTCGGCATGGCTTTGATTCGTTTTCTTTTCGCCACCAACTAATGAATTCTGCTGCGAAATCTTCACGTCTTGTAAGGGACCAAATCCCCTCCGATGGCTTGTTTTTCGGCCACGACTGGCGCATTTCGCCAAAACCCTTTTCCCTGGGCCAACCGCTGGCAAAGGAACTGGAAAAACTGGGCCGAATTCTCCTTCAGTTTTATCGCGCCACAAACCTGCTCTACCGCCAGAGCGCCGAGGGCAAGCAACCCGAATGGGTCGCCCGCTGGCTCGACCAGGGCAAGCCCGCTGAACTCATCGAGTGGCAGCGGTCCACCGCCTTCAAGAACGAGGTCCCGCGCATCATTCGCCCGGATATTTTGCTGACGGATGACGGGTTCAGCATCACCGAACTCGACAGCGTGCCCGGCGGCATCGGCCTGACCGCGTGGTTAAATAAAACGTATTCCCAACTCGGCGAGGACGTCCTCGGCGGAGCAGACGGCATGTTAAACGGGTTTGCGGGCATCTTCGGCGACGCGCCGCAGGTCCACCTCGTGGTTTCCGAGGAATCGGCCACCTACCGGCCTGAAATGCAATGGCTGGCCAAGCAACTCGGGGATTCACGATTCACGGTTCGCGATTCTCAATTCACCAGCTTCAAGGAAGGAGATGCCGTTTATCGCTTTTTTGAACTGTTCGACCTGGCCAACGTGCCCGCCTCGAAGGCAATTTTTGAAGCGGCCTTAGGCAACAAGCTCCGGGTGACTCCGCCGCCTAAGCCGGTGCTGGAGGAGAAAATGGGTTTTGCCCTGCTCTGGAACCGCAACCTGCACGAGTTCTGGCGGCGCGAACTGGGCGGGAGTTTTTTGGAACAGCTCCAGCGGCATGCGCCCTACACTTGGGTCGTGGACCCGACGCCGCTGCCGCCGCACGGGGCCATTCCGGAACTCAACCTGACCGACTGGCAGCAGCTCAAAACCCTGTCGCAGAAGGAGCGGAACCTGATTCTGAAAATCTCAGGCTTCTCGGAGAAGGCCTGGGGCTCCCGGGGCGTGCATTACGGCAGCGACCTCTCGGTAGCCGAATGGAGCGAGGCGGTGGATGAGGCGCTTGGTTCCTTCCCGAATTCGCCTTACATTTTGCAGCGGTATCACAAGCCAAAAACCGTCGGCGCGCAGTGGTTCGACTTTGAGAAAAATGAACTACAGGAGATGCAGGGGCGTGTCCGGCTCTGTCCCTATTATTTTGTCCACGGCGATGGGGACGCGGCGCGGGCTCACTTGGGCGGCGTGCTGGCCACGATCTGCCCAGCTGACAAGAAAATCATCCATGGCATGAGGGACGCCATCCTTGCTCCGTGCGCGGTGTGAGCGCGCCGTTTCATTTTCCCATGAGGCAAATGAAAGGACGGATCACGCCGTGGCGGGCGCTGGCGACCCACCCAGTCCGGGCAGCTTGGGCGGCACGGGCTTGGTGACTTCCGGCAATGTCGTCGCAGCCTGGGCGCCGGTGGGCGCATCCACGCTGGGCGGCGGCGGCGGCGGCGTGAAGGTCCCTGTGCGAACGATTTCCTCAACCTGGCTGCCGTCGAGCGTTTCGTATTCGAGCAGCGCCTTGGCAATCATTTCCAGCTTGTCGCGGTGCGTCTCGATGATCTCCTTGGCGCGGTTGTAGGCGTCGTTGATGATGCGCTTGACCTCGCCGTCAATCTGCTGCGAAGTGTGCTCGCTGTAATCCTTGCGCTGGGCAAAGTCCCGCCCCAGGAACACCTGATCGTTGTCGCTGCCGTATTGAACCATCCCGACAGCCTCGCTCATGCCCCATTGGCAGACCATGGCGCGGGCCAGATTGGTCGCCTGCTGAATGTCCCCGCTGGCGCCGCTGGAGATGTCGCCGGAGACAATTTCCTCGGCAATGCGGCCGGCCATCATCACGGCGATGGTGTCGAGCATTTCCTTGCGGCGATGATTGAGCACGTCGTCCTTGGGCAGCGACATGGTGGAACCGAGCGACTGGCCGCGCGGAATGATGGTGACCTTGTGCAAGGGATGGGTGTGCTCCAGCACCACGTTGACCAGCGCGTGGCCGGCCTCGTGCCAGGCCGTGTGCTTCTTGTCCTCCTCGGACATGGCCATGTTGCGGCGCTCGCGGCCCCAGCGAATCTTGATGCGCGCCTCCTCCAGTTCCGCCATGCAGATGGCCTTCTTGTTGGTGCGGGCGGCCAGAAGCGCGGCTTCGTTGAGCAAGTTGGCCAGGTCCGCGCCGGAAAACCCAGGCGTGCCTCGCGCAATCACGGAAAGATCCACCGAGGGATCAAGCTTCACGTTGCGGGCATGCACTTTGAGGATGGCTTCACGGCCACGCACATCGGGCAGATTCACAATGATTTGGCGGTCAAAGCGGCCCGGGCGCATCAAGGCGGGATCCAGCACGTCAGGACGGTTGGTCGCGGCAATAATGATGATGCCTTCCTGAGTATCGAAACCGTCCATTTCCACCAACAGCGCGTTCAACGTCTGCTCGCGCTCGTCGTTGCCGCCGCCGTATCCATGGCCGCGGCTGCGGCCCACGGCGTCAATCTCATCAATAAATATGAGGCACGGCGTGTTTTTTCGGGCCTGCTCGAACATGTCCCGAACCCGACTGGCGCCGACACCGACGAACATTTCCACAAAATCCGAGCCGCTGATGCTGAAGAAAGCCGCGTCCGCCTCGCCAGCGATCGCCTTGGCGAGCAAAGTTTTGCCGGTGCCTGGCGAACCGACCATCAAAATGCCCTTGGGAATGCGGCCACCGAGCTTTTGAAACTTCTTGGGGTCGCGCAGAAATTCCACCAGTTCGGAAACCTCCTCCTTGGCTTCGTCCACGCCGGCGACATCCTTGAACGTCACCTTGTTCTTGTCCTTGGCCAGCATGCGGGCCTTGCTTTTGCCGAAACTCATCGCGCCCTTGCCAGCCATGCGGATCTGGCGGATCAGGAAAAAGTAAATGATGCCGACGATCAGCAGGAGCGGCAGCAGGCTCATCAGCATGTTGGCAAGAATGGGATTGGCCTCCTCGGTTTCAAATTTGCCCGAAGCCAGCAGCATTTCGGTGAGTTTTTCGCCCAAGGGTAATTCCGACTTGAACGCCACGGTTTGTTCGGTCGGCTTGCCGTTTTCATCGGCCACGATGTATTTGCCTTTGACCGTGCGCAGATAGGGCGACTGGCTGTATACAATCTTGCCCTCGGCCACCAGGTTGTTGGTCACCAGGCGCGACAGCTCCACGTAGCCGAGCTTTTCAACTTTTTGCTCGGTCCGATCGCGCATGTACACCAACAGCACAATCACACCCAGAATGGCCGCCCATACCAGCAGCGTGCGCGGGGGGATTTTGAAGTCACTGCCCTTTTTCTCGGATTTATCCTCGTTGGAACGGTGTTCGTCAGACATTTTCTTAAAAAACTCGGCTTAAAATAACATGGGCGCATCGGTGCCGCAACCCTGCGTCAACTCGTAATTTTCCCGAAGCCCCACTGCTCAATATCACCGAGCGCGGGAATGTGACTTCGCCTTGGGCATTCGTCAAATGGCGAAGGGTATATTTTTTCGGAAGTCAAATGTCGCCACTTTATTAAATCAGGAGCTTCTCCACCAGTTCGCCATGCACGTCGGTCAGACGGAAATCGCGTCCTTGAAAGCGGTAGGTCAGCCTGGTGTGGTCAAAGCCCAGCAGATGCAGAATGGTGGCGTGCAGGTCATGCACATGCACGCGGTCCTTCACGATGTGGAAGCCCAGTTCGTCGGTCTCGCCCATCACCACGCCGCGTTTAACGCCTCCGCCGGCCATCCACATCGTAAACGCCTGCGGATGATGGTCGCGGCCCATGTTGCGCCCGGCGTCGGGATTGGTTTCCACCATCGGTGTGCGCCCGAATTCTCCGCCCCAGATTACCAGCGTGTCGTCCAAAAGCCCCCGCTGCTTGAGGTCCCTGACCAGGGCCGCCGAGGCTTTGTCTGTGTTCTTGCATTGGTTTTTCACACCGTTGGTG
>CALJZV010000405.1 GCA_937983475.1 uncultured Verrucomicrobiales bacterium | reverse complement strand
GCGCGCAGGTCAACTGGGCCCGGAGCGGGTTTCCAACTGAGGTAAAAATTGCCCCAAAGAGGCCTTGCCAACACCGAGGGTGATGAATAGGCTCTCCCCTCTTTTTTAAGAGACATTGATGCAACGGCTGCCGCAATATGAAAATGGCAGCCAACCACGAACTAATTATGGCAGTAAAAATTCGCTTAAAGCGAGCTGGCGCAAAAAACCAACCGGTTTTCCGGGTGGTCGTGGCCGATGGCCGCAGTCCGCGCGATGGCAAGTTCATCGAGGAAATCGGAACGTATTGGCCTTTGAAAAAGACCGACAACGTCTCGGTGGACTTGGAACGGGCCAACTATTGGATCAGCAAGGGCGCCAAGCCCAGCGACACGGTGGCCAGCTTCCTGAAAAAGGCGGCCAAAGCCGCCGCTGGCGCGGCCAGCTAGGCCTTCAAGGGAGGCGCATGCAAGCCTTTTTGGAATACGTTATCAAGGGATTGGTCAGCCATCCCGAAGCCGTTACGGTCACCCCCACCGAAAGGGGCGGACAAACGGTATACGAACTCCGCCTGCATCCCTCGGATGTGGGTCAAGTCATTGGCCAGCAAGGCAAGATGATCAATGCCATCCGGTCCTTGATGACTGCCGGAAGCGCCAAAAAAGGACTGCGTTGCTCGCTGGAGATTGTCGAAGACCAGGCCGCAGCGTGACGGCAGCGTGGCGTTGAATTGCGCCACAGCGCATGAAAATAGACGTTGTCACGCTTTTTCCCGAAATGTTCATCGGGCCGCTTGACGCGAGCATGGTGAAACGGGCCCGCGAGGCGGGCATTATGAATTTACGGGTGGTGAATCTGCGCGATTACACCCATGACCGCCACAAGACGGTGGACGACAAGCCGTTTGGCGGCGGGCCAGGAATGCTTCTGAAGCCCGAACCGATCTTTGAAGCCGTTGACGATTTGGCCGAGGCCAAAACACGCGTGGTGATGCTGACGCCCTCGGGGCGTTTATTTAACCAGAACATCGCCCGCGACCTGGCCACGCAGGAGCACCTGCTGTTTCTTTGCGGCGCCTACGAGGGGTTTGACGACCGGGTCCGGACCCTGGCGCAGGATGAATTGTCCATTGGCGACTATGTCCTGACCAACGGCGCGCTGCCGGCGATGGTGATCATTGACGCGGTGACGCGCCTGTTGCCCGGTGTTCTGGGCGACGAGGCAAGCTCGCAGGACGAGTCCTTCAGCCACGGCCTGTTGGAGTATCCGCACTACACGCGTCCCGCGGAGTTTCGCGGAATGAAGGTGCCCGAGGTCCTGCTATCAGGCAACCATGCGGAAATTGAAAAATGGCGGCGTGAGCAGTCTTTAAGGCGAACGCGGGAACGACGCCCGGATTTGTTGACAAAACATGATTTAGAACCATAGCCAGCCCGCACTTGCGGCAGCCCAGCTTCGAAAACGTATGCACCCGGCAATCATCGCTCAAATTGAATCCGAACAGTTTCGCAAGGACCAAGCCAATTTCGGCGTTGGCGACACGGTTAAAGTCCACACCAAAGTTGTCGAAGGCGACAAGGAACGCATCCAGATTTTCACCGGCGTGGTCATCGGACGACGCGGCCACGGCCTGAACGAAACCTTCACCGTACGCCGCATCAGCTACGGCGAGGGAGTCGAACGCGTGTTCCCGCTCCATTCGCCGCGCGTGGACAAGATCGTCGTGGAACGCCAAGGCTCGGTTCGCCGCGCCAAGCTGACCTACCTGCGCAAGCGCATTGGCAAGGGCGCGACGCTGGTCAAGGAAAAGGAAACCCACGGTGAGGCCGCAAAGGCCTGACACCGTCCTATTTTTACCAAACTTTGTGCAAGCGAGGCTTCGGCCTCGCTTTTTTTATCCTTCAAGAATCGCCATGGCCACGGCGTGCTGGACGGTGTGGCTGATGGTCAAATGAACCCGGTTGGCGCCCCGCTGCTGGAGCAGTTGAATCCCCTTGTCGTGCAGAATGACAAACGGCTCGCC
The DNA here is from genome assembly GCA_937983475.1 of uncultured Verrucomicrobiales bacterium. GTDB lineage: Bacteria > Verrucomicrobiota > Verrucomicrobiia > Limisphaerales > JACDHS01 > CALJZV01. The sequence continues at coordinate 749 of CALJZV010000405.1, read as the reverse complement.
GGTTGCCTTGCGACCCACCTCCAGATCCGGCCAGCAAAACTCCGCGCCAATGCCGGTGCCAAACGCCTTGGAAATGGCCTCCTTGGCGGCGAACCGCGCTGCCAAAAATGGCGCGGGCGATTTGTGGGAAAGACAGTAGGCAATTTCTGCAGGACGGAGGATGCGCTGGAGGAATCGTTCGCCAAACTTCTCGTACGACGTCTGAACGCAGCTCCCCTCGATGATGTCGATTCCAGTGCCGAGAATCATTTGAGGCTCAATTGATTTTTCTCCAGCGTGGAGCCCTCGTTGAAGGCCAATTCTGACAGGGCCTTGTTGTAATCGGCCAGCGCCCGGATTTCCGCGGAGCGCGCCGCGGTCAAATCCTTCTGCAACTGGAGCACCACAAAGCTGGTGCTCTTTCCCGCTTCGAGCTTCCGCTGTTCGGCGTCCAGCGCCGCCTCGGCGAACTGTCGCGCTTTCCGGGTAGCCTCCACCCGTTCAAACGTCGTCCGCGTGCGCTTGACCGCGTCGTCGATCTGCACCAATACGGCCTGTTCAAGCTGCCTCAAGCGCAGTTGCGCCTGCTCCCGCTCGGCTTTGCTGGCGCGGTAGGCATTGCGAGGCCCACGATTGCTCAAGGGCATGCTGAAGACCACCCCGGCGGAATAAAAAGGACTGCGACCCACCGCTTTGTCCTCGAACACGCCGCCGACATTCGAGTCCAGCCCGTTGTGCCCGTAAGAACCAACCAGATCCACGGAGGGAAG
>CALJZV010000404.1 GCA_937983475.1 uncultured Verrucomicrobiales bacterium | reverse complement strand
AAAGACGCGCCACTGACCATCCTCACCTCACCGCAGCGCGTCACCACCAACGCCGGTGCCAACGTCACGTTCTCAGTCGGTTCCACCGGCGTGGATCCCAGGACGTACCAGTGGCGCTTTTTCGGAACCAACATTTCCGGTGCCACAGCCAGCGCCTACACGCGCAACAACGTGCAGAATCATTGGGCTGGACCCTATTCGGTGGTGATCAATAACGCTTCCGGAACCGTGACCAGTGACGACGCCATTTTGACTGTGACCAATACGCCGCCGATGATCTCGGTTCAGCCGTTTACTTTCCGCGAAGTGCCAGCGGGCTCCAACGTGGTATTCTCGGTCACGGCGATTGGTTCCACAAACCTGGCCTACCAGTGGCGCACCAACGGCATCAACATTTCCGGCGCGACGGCAAGCAGTTATACTCGCACCAGTGCCCAGACCAATCACTCGGCCAATTACACGGTGGTGATCACCAATCTGTACGGCGCGGTCACCAGCGCGGTTTCACAGCTCGTTGTCACCAATACCCCGGTTCTGATCAGTGTGCAGCCGACGGCAAGCCGGACCGTCTGCGCAGGCTCCAACGTCGTCTTTTCCGTTACAACATTCGGCACCGACCCGCGCACGTGGCAATGGAGTTTTGAAGGAGTTCCGATTTCCGGGGCCACGGCCAGTTCGTACACCCGGAGCAACGCCCAGACGAATCACTCCGGCAACTACCAAGTGGTCATTTCCAACGTGTTCGGCGCGGTGACCAGCAGTTTGGCGGCAATCACGGTCACCAACTCCTGGCCAATCATCACCACTCATCCGACCACTCGCACCGTGGGCGCGGGAACCAACACCACGTTCAGCGTCACGACGCTGGGCACCGACCCTCGATTCTGGCAATGGCGTTTCAACGGCGAGGACATTCCTGGAGCCACCGGGAGCACCTATACCCGCACCAATGTGCAGGCAAATGTTGAGGGATTGTATTCGGTTGTCGTCTCCAACGAACTGGGCATCGCCACCAGCACCAACGCCACCCTGACCATCACCAACCGCCTGCCCAGTTTCGCGCAACCGACCAACCGCACCGTGGTTGTGGGCGGCAGCACGACCTTTTCGGTGACCGCGTTTGGCACCGAGCCGATGTCCTACCAGTGGTATTTTGAGGGCTCGCCAATCGGCGGCGCCACAGCCAGCGCCTATACGATTGCCAATGTCCAAGTTGTGCACGGAGGAAATTACAATGTCGAAGTAGCCAATGCAGTCGGTTCAACAACCAGTTCCAACGCGCTTCTCACCGTGACCGTACCGCCTCAGATCACCACCCAGCCTGCCCCGCTCACGGTCAATGTTGGTGATAATGCGACCTTTTCTGTCGTGGCCACGGGAACGACTCCGCTAAGCTATCAATGGCGGTTCAACGGAGGCAACATTGCTGGCGCCACTGCAAGCAGTTACACGCGTCTTAATGCGCAGCCTGCCGACGCGGGCAATTACTCGGTAGTCGTGACCAACGTGGCAGGAAGCGTAACCAGTTCCAATGCGGCGCTGACAGTTAGCCAGAATCAACCGCCCGTTTTCACGGTCACTCCGGGGGCCATCCAGTATAGCGGCGGCCAGTTCAAGCTCACGGTGAACAGCGCGTCGGGCCAGAACATCACCATTGAGGTGTCCACCAACCTGATCAACTGGGTGACGTTCACCAATCTGGTCAACGCCTCGGGAACGGTCGAAATATTCGACACCCAAGCGGGTGCTTCGACATCCAAATTCTATCGCGTTAAAATGGATTGACGGCGGGTTGAATTGTGACATCGAAAGGCCTGAGCCTGCCGCTCCGGCCTTTTTTGTTTTCGGGGCCGATGCGGTGAAGGGCCCTTGCACGGAATCCGCCAAACCTTGGCTCTGGGCTTGCTGCTGCGCTCCCACAAAAAAGAAACTTTTGCTTGTTTCATATAGATGGGCGGAGACAAAATCAACCCACTCACCAACCATCCGAATCCTAAATCTATGCGTCATGGAACAAAACAAATCCCAAAAATTGGAGGCGGCAACCCAGTCTGATGAGTTGGAGGCCAGCCTGGCTTTTTCAAACCCGCTGCTCGATAGCGAAGAGAAAATTCGCGAAGTGCCGCCGTTGCAGGTGCCGCTCATATTTTGCCTGGCCGCATTCTCTTTTTTCACCACGTGCTTTTTTTTCCTGAAGGACAAGAGCCTTTACTGGGACACCGCTCAGCACTTTGTTCAGTTTCGCGATAACCTGCATTCGGTCAATGCGTTCGGCGAAATCGCCTACTGGTTTCCGCACGTGCAATTCGGGTGGCCCAGTTATTATTACTCGATTCTCGGGTTCCCGCATGGCGCCACGCCGCTCTTTGGCCTTTTGGCCTTCGTTTGTTGGGCGTTGGGACAATTCGGCATCATTCTCAAAGCCTATCATCCGATTTACGTTTTCTATTTCGGCTTTCTGACGCCAGTGACCTTCCTCTTCGCGGTGAACTGTTTCGCGCGCGAATTCTTAAGGACCAAGGAGGCAGTTAGCTTTGCGTTGATTATTGCAGCCTTTTCACCGGGGGTCATGGTCAACATCACCGACATCGGGTTTTTGGAGCCCGCGGCGTATAGCCTATTTTTCGGGGCAGCGTTTCTGGCTTACTTTCGCAAGCCAGGCTTGTTGACTTTCGGCGCCCTCTGCTTGTCCTGCGCCTTGCTGGGGTTGGCCTGCAACTACGCCTTCATGTTCTGGAATTTGATCATTATTCCTCTATTTGTCGGAGGATTTGTCGCGCTGGCATTCTGGGAGAAGAACGACACCTGGAATGTAATAAGGCAAACCAAGGCATGGAAGTGGCTTTTGTGCGCCGCGCTGATGCTGGTGGGATTTTTGCCGAACCTGGTCGCATATCGTGCCACGCAGGAATTGGTCAAGCCCCACTTGGATGGCCAGGCCTACACGTTTGAGGAATTATGGCCGGGCACTCCGTTGTCCGTGTTTACCGCGACCCCGCCGTGATTCGGGTTTGAATGGGCGCCAAAATACAGGGAATACTGGTCGCTCCTGCCGCGCACCGAGAGGGGCGTTCATTTGGCCTACAATTACATGGGTTTGCTGAGTGTTCCCCTCATGATTTTGGCGCTGATTTACGGGAACATGCGCACGCGCACCGCTCTCCTGCTGTTGCTTCTCGCGGTCTTCGGGGTGATCAATCTGGCGGGATACAGCCCATTGTTCGCCTGGCTACTGGCGATGCCCAGCCCCCTGCGAAGCGTCAATCATTACAGTGATCTCCTGTTCCGTTCCGGGGGCTTTCTGGTGATATTGTTTGGGGCGGCCTTCGGTTTGGAAACATTAAGGCGCCGAAACGAAGAGGGTTCCGGAAAGTTTCTAAAAATATTCATCGGAACAACACTAGCCGGGTTGGTTATTTTCATTCTGGGGTACAAGGATCAAACCCTTCGGAGCCCGACCTTCGGCTTCACGCTCTTCATTGGGTTTGTCATTTCGATTGTTTTGGCGAGCCTGACAACGGGCACCCACCTCCGGGCGGCCCGGATTCCCATTTGGCTGCTGTTGTTGATCAGCCTCATTGATGTTTCCACACAAACGCTCATTCATATTCGACGCGTGTTTTTGCCCAATGCCGAGGCGTACCGGCGTGTGGATGAAACCCCATCGCCAACGGGCATCGGTCTGAAAGTTTCCTCCGACCCGTATTATTTCATCAACTCGGTTCTGGTTTATCGGTCGCTGGCCAAGATGATCGAGTCGGGCTTCAACATGGGCCTGATTCATCGTTTCAAGGTTTTTTCCTCCGCGCACACCAACGAAGTGCTTTATCTGGAACAGGCTGACCTGGAGCGGAAGACTTTTACCAATTATCACTCGATTCAACTGGACGCGGAATTTGCCAAACAGCCGGCCTTCGCCCCGTTTCTGAACCTTCCTTCGCCGCAACCCGCCGCCGGACGTCTGGAAATCAAGGAGGAAACCTACAATCGCTTGGTTTTCGACATCCAAGCGCCGGAGCCGGTGCTGCTCTTCATCGGCGATTCCTATTCGCCTTACTGGCGCGCGAAAATCAATGGCAAGGAAGTTCCTGTCGCCAGGGCCTTGTACAACTTCAAGGCCGTGCCCGTTCCGGCAGGACAATCAAGGATTGAGCTACAGTTTGCCCCACCGTTTTTGGGCCTCAGCTTGTTCCTGGCTTATGCTGCCCTGATTGGCGGCGGTATTTACTGCGTGCTGGTCCGGATGGGCGGGCCGCCGTTCAAGCTCCTTGGGCGCAAAGCCTGAATGAACGCGGCACTGTGTTTGGAGTTGGATTGTCCGGTCGGCTTGGCCACCATGCCCGGCGAATGCAACTCTGTCCATGGACGTTCAAAATCTAAAAATCGCCCCAGCCTTCACCACCAAGGACGGCTCCGAAATCCGGGAGCTGCTGGCCCATCGCAACTCCTGCATTCGCAACCAAAGCCTGGCCGAGGCGCGGATTCCCGTTGGCGGCAGCACGCTGGAACATTTTCACCCAAAGACCGAGGAGATTTACTTCATCACGGCTGGAACAGGCCGGATGCGACTGGAGGAAGAAACCCGGGACGTCCAACCGGGCGATGCCATCGCCATTCCGCCCGGCATGAAACACAAGATTTGGAACACCGGAAACGAACCGCTGAAATTGCTCTGTTGCTGTGCGCCTGCGTACGAGCATAGTGATACGGTGATCACAGAGGGTGAAGCGTGAGGTGATTTCACGTCACGCCATCCGTTGATCCATGAGCAAAATGAAATCCAAGCACATTCGCCTGTTTGTCAAACCCCACTGCGGCTGGTGCGTCGAGGCCAAGGACTGGCTGGACGAACGCGGCATCGCCTTCGAGGAACTGGACGTGATTGCCGATGCCCGAGCCCGTCGAGAAATGCATGAGCTTTCCGGACAAACCCTTGCGCCGGTCATTGACGTGGACGGCGAAATTCTGGCCGACTTCGACACCGACCAGTTGGAGGTGTTCTGGAGAAAGCTGGAGGACCGTTAAATTGTTACTAAGTTAAATGGTAACATCGCCATGACCTTTTCAACGGTATAACGATTCAACCTTTCAACGATTGAACCGCTACATTTGACCATGAATGAAACAAAACCGCGCCCGCGCCTGCCGGAATGGCTGCGGCTGAAGCTGCCGACCTCCGACAGCTTTGCCCGCACCCGGTCGCTTCTGGACGAGTTGAACCTGCATACTGTGTGCGAAAGCGCCAAGTGCCCCAACCACTGGGAATGCTGGAGCAAGGGGACGGCGACGTTCATGATCGCGGGCGACCATTGCACCCGCGCCTGCAAGTTCTGCGCGGTCAGCACGGCAAAGCCGCAACCGCTGGAGGCAGACGAGCCAGCGCGTGTCGCCGAGGCCACCCGCCGGATGCAACTCAAGCATGTCGTCATCACCGCCGTGGCGCGGGATGATCTGGAGGATGGTGGCGCGGAGCATTTCCGCCAGACCATCGAAAAAGTTCGGGAACTGAACCCCGGCATTGTGATTGAGGTGCTGGTCCCTGATTTTCTGGACCGCGATTTTGCCATTGATGCGGTGCTGTCGGCCAAGCCTCACATTTACAATCACAATTTGGAAACGGTGCGCCGCCTGACGCCCGTGGTGCGCCATCGGGCCACCTATGACCGGTCGCTTTCGGTGTTGTGCAAGGTAAAAGACAAGCGCGGCGACGCCATCTACACCAAGTCCGGGATGATGCTCGGGCTGGGCGAAACGGAGAGCGAAGTGCTTCAGGCCATGGCCGATTTGCGCGAATCCAAATGTGACATTCTCACGCTGGGCCAATACCTCCAGCCGACGCTCAAGCACCTGCCTGTCTCCGAGTTCGTGCGCCCGGAAAAGTTCGCCGAATACAAGGCGCATGCCGAGAAACTGGGGTTCGTTCACGTCGCCAGCGGCCCGATGGTGCGCAGTTCCTACCATGCCGATGAATTTACTTTGCCGGTGAATTCTGCGGGAAAGCATGTTAGTTATCAGGTATGACGTTTAAGCGGATTACATCCGAGCCAGGCCGCATGAATGGCCAGCCATGCATACGCGATCTTCGTCTGACCGTTAAGCGGGTGGTGGAGGCTGTGGCTGTCTATCCTGACCGGTCCGATCTTTTGCGGGAATATCCCGAGCTAGAAGACGAGGACATCCGGGAAGCACTGGCTTATGCCGCCGCCAGTCTGGATGACAAAGTCATTGATCTGGCGGTTAAATGAAAATTCTCCTGGATCAGGGAGTGCCGCGAACATGCGCGGTTTTTTTGCGGCAGGCTGGCGTTGATGCAGTTCATGGCTCTGAAGTTGGCTTATCCACCGCGCGGGACGATTTCATACTGGAGGAAGCATGCAGGAAGGGGCGCGTGGTCGTGACTTTGGATGCGGATTTTCATTCCTATTTGGCGCTTTCAGGCGCGCTGCGCCCATCCGTCATTCGGATTCGGCTTGAGGGGCTTCGCGGCGAGGAAATGAGCCGGCTGTTGCAAAATGTCATTCACCAATGCCACACTGAACTGCAAGCGGGGGCTTTGATTTCGGTTCAGGAAAACCGCATTCGCATCCGTCGGCTCCCGATTGCTTAAACTAAACATGAGCGCACATGCCACAACCACAACCGCCCCAGCGGCGCATTCCCAATCACGGCCCCATTCCCATCTGCGCGACCTGGATTACTCGGTGGTGCAGCAGTGCATGCATTGCGGCCTTTGCCTGCCGACCTGCCCGACCTATGACGCCACCAAGCTGGAGCGCAACAGCCCGCGCGGCCGCATTGCCCTGATGCGCTCCATCGCCGACGGCAAATTGCAACCGTCCCAGGCCTTCGCCGACGAAATGTATTTTTGCCTGGGCTGCCTGGCTTGCATGACCGCCTGCCCGGCGGGCGTGAATTATGCCGAGCTTTTTGAACATGCCCGCGCCGAGGCCGAGGAATCCAAGGTGCTCGATTCGCCCTGGCGCAAATTCATTCGCGCGCTGACGCTGCAATGGCTGTTCATGGAACAGGGCCGCCTGCAACTGGTGGGATTGTCCATTCGCCTTTACCAGCAGCTTGGCTTGCAATCCCTGATTCGTAAAAGCGGCATGTTGTATCTGCTGCCCAAGCGGCTGCGGGAGCTGGAGGCCATGACACCGTCCATCCAGCCGGCTTTTTCCGCGGACCTCATCGCGCCCACGACACCCGCGCACGGCCAGAAGCGCTACCGCGTGGCGATGCTCACTGGATGCGCGCAGGATTTGATGTTCAGCGATGTCAATCGCGACACGGTGGAGGTGTTGAGCCGCAACGGCTGCGAAGTCGTCACCCCGCCGGAGCAGAGCTGCTGCGGCTCGCTGCACGCGCACAACGGCGAATGGACCATGGCGCAAACGCTGGCGCGACGGAACATCGACCAGTTTCCGCCGGAGCAGTTCGACGCCATCATCACCAACGCCGCCGGGTGCGGCTCGCACTTGAAGCATTACGCCAAGCTGCTGGCCGATGATCCGGTTTACCGCAAGCGCGCCGAGCTTTGGGACACCAAACTCAAGGACATTCACGAATGGCTGGCGCTGATTGGCATCGAGCCGCCTCCGGCCCGCAACCAGCCCGAGCAGAAGGTCACCTACCACGAGGCGTGCCATCTGTGCCACGGGCAGAAGATCGCCGCGCAGCCCCGGCAATTGCTGAAAAGCATTCCCAATTTGAAGCTGGTGGAGCTTCCCGAAAGCACCTGGTGCTGCGGCAGCGCGGGGACTTACCACCTCATTC
>CALJZV010000403.1 GCA_937983475.1 uncultured Verrucomicrobiales bacterium | reverse complement strand
ATTTTGAAGAACCCGGGCACCGCGATCGGCTGAAACAGGGCAAACAAGCCGATGCACAAGGGAACACAAATATGGCCGTCGCCAAATTGCGAGCTGTACACGACTTCGGATCGCCCTTTCCACCCGTAATACATCGCCAGCAATCCGTTGGGCAGCACCATCAGCCAACCGCTAAGCCATCCAATCTGCGCCGCGCTGACAAACCCCGACTCCACCGAAGTCAGCCAGTTGACCAGCCATTCCACGCTCACATACATGACGTAGGCCCCGCCCAGCAGCAGGCACAAATCCACCCAGAGCATCAGCCCGAACGACTTGTTCTGGCGCACGTTGGTCTTAAGCACCTCAAACACATGGATGCACTGCCAGAACAGGAACAAGCCCACCAAAACCAGCCCGTCGGCGAAATCAATCCGCCCGTCACTCGCCACCGCCCAGGTGATCCCGGTGAAAAATAAAAGGGCGAACATCGTGAGCAGGAGCGACAGCCGGTTGAGCCGGGGCGCGGTGTCCGGGGCTTTCCGGCGTTTTCGCGACTTTTTGCCCGCCGAGGGAATGACCTGCAATCCCCACAGCACCGCGGGCAAGCCGATCAGGAGGGTGAGATTGGTCACGTTGTTGACCAGGCAATTGGTCAGCACCTCCGCCCCTTCCGAGCCGCGTTGACCCAGGAGGAACGCGAAAAAGAGGTTTCCCAGGCCCGAACAATACGGCATGACCAGCGTGCCCAGCACCGTGCCCTCGAATCCATTGGACGACAGCGCCTCCAGGCGCCAGATCATGAAGAAGGATGACGCCACGAACAGCCCCACGAAAAACCAGGGCGTGGCCAGTCCTGACTGCTCAATAATTGAAAGGAGTCCGTTCAACGCTTCGCAAACCAGCAAAATGCAATCTCCGGGCCAACCGGCAAAGCAGAAACTGTTTTAGTGCCGTGCGTGCATTTCATCGCATGAAAGAGCCCAAAGGATCAGAAACCGGGAATAAATCGCCATTCCGAAGCATCTTATGAGTGTGGAAAAGCTCGATTTTGAAAGCTTGGTGAACGCGCATTACCAGTCGCTTTACCGGTTCGCGCTGTCGCTGACGCACAGCGAGGCCGACGCCTGCGACCTGGTGCAGGACACCTTTTACACCTACGCCACCAAGGGCAAGCAGGTGCGCGACAAATCCAAGATCAAATCGTGGCTTTTCACCACGCTGAGCCGGAAATTTTTGGGCATTCGCCGACACGATACCCGTTTTCCACACGTGGAGGTGAGCGTTGCGGGCGCCAGCCTGCCGTCCATCTCGCCCACGACCGTCAACGATATTGATGGCACGACCGCGGTGGAGACGCTCATGGAGATTGATGAAATTTACCGCGCGCCGCTGGTTTTATTTTATTTGCAGGAACACTCCTACAAGGAGATCGCCGAAATTCTGGAGATTCCCGCCGGCACGGTGATGTCGCGCATTGCGCGCGGCAAGGAGGCGTTGCGGGAGAAGCTTGCGGTAAAGAAAGCCGTTACAAAACCGGAGAGCGGGAGCCCGAACATTGTGAATTTGAACCCAAACAAAAAGGAGGCGTCGTTATGAACCGTCAGGAAGCTCAATTTCTGTTGCAGTCCTACCGGCCCAACGGCGAGGACGCCGCTGACCCGCACTTTCAGGAGGCGCTGGAACTGGCCCAGCGCGATCCCGAGTTGAAGGCCTGGCTTGAGGAGCAAACCGCGCTGGATGCCGCGATTTCCGGCAAATTAAAAACCATCAGCCCCCCCGCGCACTTGAAGTCGGCCATTCTGGCCGGCCGAACGGTGATTGAGCCGGTGTCCTGGTGGCGTCAACCGGCGTGGGTCGCCGCCGCCGCCTGCCTGGCGCTGCTGATCACCGCCATGAGCTTCTGGTTCACGCTCCGGCCGTCGGCCACGTTTGACCATTACCGCAGTGACATGGCGACGTTTCTTTCGACCAAACTGGACCGGCTGGACGTCAACACGTCGGACATGGTGCAGGTGCAGCAGTGGCTGGCCGATCGCAATGCCCATGGCGATTTGGTTCTGCCCGAGGGTCTCAGGCAATTGCAGGGGCTGGGCTGCCGCATTGTCGATTGGCAGGGCGAAAAAGTGGCGCTCATTTGCTTCAAACTCGAGGGTCCCCAGGAGTTGCACCTGTTTGTGGTGAATCGCGACACGTTCCGCAAAGCGCCGCCCGAGGGCGCCCCGCAGTTCGCCAAGGACGGCACATGGACCACCGCCAGTTGGACCAGGGCGGGCAAGGTGTATGTGCTGGCCGGCCAGGGCGACCGCGGCCTCCTGTGGAAATACCTTTAATTTTCATCGGGAAATTCCCCTCTGGCGGGAGTCACCGAAAAACTCTACAAACTTTTTATGAACGTCACGCTTCGCGCTGAACATGCCGTCAAGAACCGCTACGCCGCCGCCGCACTGGCGCCTGAAGCCGCGCTCTGCTGCCCGGTGGAGTACGAGCCGCATTACCTGAAAATCATTCCCGAGGAGGTCATTGAGAAGGACTACGGCTGCGGCAACCCGGCCAAGTTCCTCAAGCCCGGCGAAACCGTTCTCGATCTCGGGTCGGGCACCGGCAAAATCTGCTTCATCGCCGCGCAGGTCGTCGGGCCGTCGGGCAAAGTCATCGGCGTGGACATGACCGACGCCATGCTGGAGGTGGCCCGCCGCAACGCGCCGGTGGTGGCCCAACGCCTCGGTTACGCGAATGTCGAATTTCGCAAAGGCCGCATTCAGGACCTCGCGCTCGACTTGGAAAAACTCGACGCCGAGCTGAAACAACATCCCATCGCCGACGCGGCCTCCTTTCTTGCCGCCGAGGAACTGGCCGCCGACCTGCGGGTGCGCCATCCGCTGGTGGCTTCCGAATCGGTGGATGTTGTGGTGTCCAATTGCGTGCTGAACCTCGTGGAGCCCAGGTCCAAGCGGCAGCTGTTCGAGGAGCTGTTTCGTGTGTTGAAGAAAGGCGGGCGCGCCGTCATCTCCGACATCGTGTCGGACGAGGAGGTTCCCGAGGCGTTGCAGAATGATCCCCAGCTCTGGAGCGGATGCATCTCCGGGGCGCTGACCGAGGAGGGCTTTCTCAAGGCGTTTGCCGACGCCGGATTTTACGGCATTGAGATCCTCAAGCGCGATGAGCGTCCCTGGCAGACGGTGGAGGGGATTGAATTTCGTTCCCTCACCGTGCAGGCGTTCAAGGGCAAGCAAGGCCCGTGCTTCGAGCGCAACCAGGCGGTCATTTACCTGGGGCCGTTCAAGGAGGTGCTCGATGACGACAATCACCGCATGGAACGGGGCAAGCGGTACGCGGTCTGCGACAAAACCTTTCAACTCTACAGGAAGGCGCCTTACAACCATTGCTTCGCGTTCATCGAGCCGCTGAAGGAAATCCCGCT
>CALJZV010000402.1 GCA_937983475.1 uncultured Verrucomicrobiales bacterium | reverse complement strand
TCCTTAAGGCTGATGAAAATGCCGTTGAGGACGTAGCGCGACTCGTCGGTGGAGATCGCAAACGAGGTCTTCTTCAGCATGCTCTTGAGCTTCTGCTGGGGAAGGGAAACTTTCTTGTCCTCCTTGAACGCGGGAATCGGCGGAAACTCCTCCGCAGCCAGGCCGTGAATCTTGAAGTAGGACGCCCCGGCCTCAATTTTGCAGGCGTTCTTTTCGTCCACAGCCAGTTCCAACTCCTGGGCCGCAAGCTCGCGCACAATGCTGCAGATCTTCTTGGCGGGCAGGGTGGTCGCGCCGGGCTTCTTGACACTGGCCTCCATATTGCAGGAAATAGTCACATCCAGATCCGTTGCGGTAAGGAAGAGTTTGCCTTCCTCGGCGCGCAGGAAAACATTGGACAGGATCGGCAATGTCGTGCGAGTGCTGACGACGTTCTGCACAGACTGCAGGCCGTGAATGATCTGCTCTTTGGTGATGGAGAAATTCATTGTGCCCTTAGTAGGAGAATCTTTTTATAAAAAAGCCAGTCAATATTAAGGGCTGTGAATAGTGTAAACAACTAGCGGTGTCAAGGGTCTGACAGGGACTTACAGAAAAGTTAACCACCCGATAACCTTGCTGGTAAAATCCACTATCTTGCCAAAGTGGAAGTTACTGGGACAACGGCACAGGTTATTCACAGGAAATTAAAAGACTGTTGGTCAGCCCCGCACGCGCCGGATCACCTCCGGCAGTATCTCTTCAACACGCGATATTTCCTCAACAGTAGTTTCCCGACCCAAAGAGAATCGCACCAGCGCGTTGGCCAGGTGTTTTTCCACGCCCAGCGCGGTGAGCACATGCGACGGCTCCAGGGAACCTGCCGAGCACGCCGAGCCGCTCGACGCGCAAACGCCTTCCAAATCCAGGTTCGCCAGAAGCGCAATGCTGTCGGCCCCTTCAACGGTAAAGGCCACCGTGTTGGCCAGTCTTTTGGCCTTGGAACCGCGAAAACAGGCTCCCGGAAGGATTTCCACGCATTGCAGCAGTTTGTCTGTCAAGGGAACCAGTTTTATTTTGTCGAAGACCGGTGTCCTCACAAAGCGCTCCGTTGCCTCGGTGAAACCGACGATGGCCGCCAAATTCTCCGTGCCGGCGCGCCGCTCGTTCTCGTGGCCGCCGCCGAACAGAATCGGCTCGGGCAGCAAAGGCGACCGGACGAACAAGGCCCCGGCGCCTTTGGGTCCATGAAATTTATGGGCGCAGGCGGACACCAGGTCGGCGTTAAACTGGTAAATGGATTCAAACGGCTCCTTGCCGAACCATTGCACCGCGTCGGTGTGAAACAGCACCCCGTGTTCGCGGCAAATAAGACCCAGCTCGGCCACTGGTTGAATCGTCCCGATTTCGTTGTTGGCCGCCATGATGGATACCAGCGTGGTGTCGGGACGCAGCGCCTTTTTCAAGTCGTCGGGGGAAACCAGGCCAGACTCATCCACCGGCAGATAGGTCACTGAAAACCCTTCCTTGCGTTCCAGGTAATTAAAGCAGTGCAGCACGGCGTGGTGCTCGATTTGCGAAGTGACCAGATGCCTTCCCTTGTCGCGCAGCAGACGCGCGGCGCCGAAGATCGCCTGATTGTTGCTTTCGGTGCCGCCGCTGGTGAAGACCACCTCGCTCGGCTTGGCGCGCCAGACGGTGGCGACGCGGTCCCGGGCGTCATCAAGCAGCGCGCGGGCCCTGCGGCCGACGTGATGCACGCTGGAGGGATTGCCCCAGACCTCGTCCAAAAACGGCAGCATTGCCGCCTTGACCTGCGGGTCAAGCGGCGTGGTGGCGTTGTAGTCGAGGTAGATGGTTTTCATGAGGGACAAATCAAGCGCCTGAGCTAAACCTCACACTTTTCCTTTGGGCCGTTGGCTCCGATATTTTTTGAGAAGCGATTCAAAGCGGCTGAATGCGTTGCGTTGAATATCTACATAAAGTTCATCCGTTGGGCTGTAGAGTTTCATTTCATGGCAGCCAAAACAAACAAGCAGGTGATAGGCCGCATCGCCGTCTTTCCATGCCAGTGCGTAATCCGGATGAAAACCGCCGCAGCGTTTTGGACCTGAGTATGACTTGAAACTTCCGGCGTCGCAGGCCAGTTCCCTCAAAATTCGGGAATCATCAGGGCTGATGGCCAAGGGGCGTTCGTAAAATGGAAATCCACGCAGGCGGATCACTTTCTTTTCGGCAAGCTCTTGCTTTAAAAGATCCTGCTCCCGTGTCTGGTGTGGAAGCCCTTCATACAAACTGAATGACGATGCGTTCCGGATACCTTGGGCAATTTTTTGAAAAATTAAAAGGTCGGCTTCTTTCAGGGTGACGTGGTTCTCAGAGGAACCGGCGCAAGGAAGCAGAACAGATGCAATGAGCCACAGGAGTAAAAAGCGTTTCTTCATGAAGTGGATTCCGATTGTCATTTTGAAAAGCCAACCCGCTGGTTTGCACTCCAGCCATAAGCGATGCCTCTCACTGGATGAATAAGCATGTGCCAAGATTTTTTGCCAATCAGTTGGTCTAATCTGTATAGCTCAAATCTGTATAGCTCAAATCCTTCGGAAAACATTTTGCCTATATCGCCTTTCTGAAGCGCTTCAGGGATCCATTCTGTCTGCCTGACAATCCAGGTAGGTCCGACCGGTGGCGCATTTTTGGAATCAATTAACACCATTGGTGGAAAAGCGGATGGATAATCGCTTGGGTCAAACAAAAACTTCACAACGATTAATCCGTAATCAAGGTGTCGTTTCTCCTGAATATCTCGGCTGGAGGGCGGTAAGTGTGGAAGCCATCCTTGATGCATCAGCTTTGTTGCATCTTGGATTGTCTCATAACGTCTGGTTTCCGTTTCTTCAAACAACGGGTCACGGAAAAACTCAATTATCGGCCTTTTAACAACCACCAAAAGCACAGCAAAGCTTACCGCAATCAAAAGTAAAAAGGTGCGCCGGATCGTCATTTTGATTTTTTCCATTTAAGCAAACCGCTCCTCCCGCCACGGATCGGCGGAGTTGGAATAGCCGCGCAGTTCCCAGTAACCCAGCAGGTCCCGGTCGAGAAAGATGATTTCGTGAATCCACTTGGCGCCCTTCCACGCGTAGCGCTTGGGCACAATCACGCGTGCCGGGCCACCGTGCTCCTTGCTCAACGGCTGGCCGTTCCAGGAATGGGCGATCAGCACATCATCGTCCATGCAGACCTCCAACGGGTTGTTGGTGGAATAGTTGTCGTAGCTTTTGAAGTAAACGTGAGTCGCCTCGGGCTTGGGCTTCACCAGGTCGGCCAGCGTGAAAAACGACACCCCTTCCCACTCCATGTCGAACTGGCTCCAGGTGGTCACGCAGTGAAAATCGCTCACGTCCTTGAACTGCGGCAGCGCGCGGAACTGCTCCCAGTTGAGCGTCACCGGATGCGCCACCTTGCCGTGCACTTTCAATTCCCAGCGGCCCAGCGGGATTTCCGGATGCACGCCCAGGTCGAGCACCGGGAAGTTGGTCACGGTGCGCTGGCCGGGTGGCAGGCGCTCCTCCGAGCGGGTGCGCGGCGGGATTTTGCCCGCCATTTTGCGGGCCCAACGCTCCTTGGCCGCGATGTAAGCTTCTTTCATTTTCTTCAAACATTACCCGCTCTTGATCCCAATCCTAATCATAATTCTGCGCAAACGCGGGGTGATCCATTTTCTTCGGAAATGCGTTGGCAGC
>CALJZV010000401.1 GCA_937983475.1 uncultured Verrucomicrobiales bacterium | reverse complement strand
AGCATGGATCATTGGGATTACTTTCTGAAACCTCTGGCACAAGCCCTTCACTTGGGAAAAACCTTTCAGGAACGAGCGGCGATGCTGTTGCCTGCGTATCAGGTCAAATGGTGCTGCATCATGCTCAACGAATTTCTGCGAAGCGAACAGGCTCGCCGGGAGTTTGCCCAAGGCTCTGCCGGCGCAACGGCTCTAAAAAGCAGCCAGTTGGAAAAGGCAAAAGCCTGGTTGAAACAGGTTCGCTTATTGCCTGCCATCAAAAACAAGCCATAATGATTCACCCATGAGCGCCATCAGAAACTGGATCCGAAGTTCATGGGCTGGACGGCTGCTGTTGATTCCCTTTCGCCTGAAGTCGGCATTGGCCCACACCCTCCCACCGGTTGGACGAGCGGTTCTGTGGACGTTCACCTCCCGAGAACATCACAACTTCACTTACAATCTGGACCCGATCAACATTCAGCACCTCGTGTCGTTTGTCTCGGTCATCACCCGGCAGGATTACGCCAAAATCGAGAGTTACATCCAGGAGATTCAGCAGGACCAGCAACTCAAGGAACATCTGGTTCGTTGCAGTCTGGCGTCGCGGGAGAAGCACGTCACTGACTTCGAGGTGCGCTTTGGCCGGCGCATGGGCTGGTATGCGCTGGTGCGGGCCACCAAGCCAAAACTCTGCGTCGAAACCGGGACGGATAGAGGTTTGGGCACGTGTGTCATTGCCGCTGCCCTGATGCGCAACGCGGAGGAGGGTCTTCCTGGAAAGGTGCTGGGAATGGACATTAATCGCAATGCTGGCTATCTGTTCCAGCCACCCTACAGCCAGTTCGGCCAGTTGGTGGTTGGCGACTCGCTGGCCTCCATTCGGGCACTTCAGGAACCGGTGGATTTCTTCCTGCACGACAGCGATCATTCCCCGGAGCATGAAGAAAAGGAGTTGGAATTGATCGCTTCCAGACTTTCTCCAGGAGCGCTGGTGCTCAGCGACAATGCCGAAGTGACTGACAAGCTCCTTCAGTTTGCGCGCCGCACAGGTCGTGAGTTCATATTTTTTGCGGAAAAAACAAAAAGCCACTGGTGCGAGCCGTCCGGAATCGGCGTGGCCTTCAAACAAGAACATGGAGGACAATAGGAATTGATAAGGCATAATGCTCTCCTGCATGTTTTATCCGTCTCATGGCTTACATTGATTTTATTTCTCCGCTGCACAAGAAAACCCAGCGCGATTACTTGGCGCGGGTGAACGAATTTCCCAAGGCGGAGGCCGCAAAACTTGCCAAGCAATGGGGCAAGGATTATTGGGACGGCGACCGAAAAGTCGGCTATGGCGGCATGCGGTACGATGGGCGCTGGCGGGCGGTGGCGGATTTAATGGCCCGCCATTACGGATTGAAGCCCGGCGACAAAATCCTGGATGTGGGGTGCGGCAAGGCGTTTTTGCTTTTTGATTTGATGCAAGCAGTGCCCGGTGTTGAGGTTCGCGGTTTGGATGTTTCCGAATATGGAATTGCCCATGCCAAGGAGGAAGTCTACCCCTTCCTGGATTTGGGCCATGCAAATCATCTGCCCTATCCGGACCAGAGTTTTGACCTGGTCATCTCCATTAACACCCTGCACAACCTGCATTGCTACGACTTGGAAAAAGCCTTGAGGGAAATCCAAAGGGTGGGAAGGAAACATCGTTACATTTGTGTCGAATCGTACCGTAACGAAGAGGAAAAGGTGAACCTGCTTTATTGGCAGCTCACCTGCGAGTCTTTTTACACCCCCCAGGAATGGCAATGGTGGTTTAACCTCTGCGGCTACACCGGCGACCATTCTTTCATTTATTTTGAATAGAGAAAATTATGCAGATCGTAATCTCAAAGCGAAAAACCTGCCGATTATGCGATAGTTTAGATTTGGAATTGGTGGTTCCGTTAGCCCCCACGCCTGTTGCTGAGAAATACGTCACGGAACAAGAGCTTTCACAGCCAACGCCGATTTACCCATTGGATTTATACATGTGTAAGAGCTGCGGCCATGTTCAACTTCTTGACGTTGTCGATCCTCAGTTTCTTTTCGATAACTACACTTACATGAGCGGTAACACCAAGCCACTCGTTCAGCACTTCGATGAAGTCGCGGATTCGACGTGTTCCCGGTATGACGTGCAGCCTGGCAGTCTTGTTGTTGACATTGGGAGCAATGACGGATCGTTGCTAAGAGCATTTCAAAAACGTGGCATGACTGTATTGGGAGTTGATCCAGCAAAGGAAATTGCAAAGAAAGCCACCGATTCAGGTATCCCAACGATTCCGGATTTCATGACACCTGCCCTGGCGCGGAAAATTATACATGAAAAAGGGCCCGCTCATGTGGTGTGTGCCTTCAATGTTTTTGCGCACGCCGACAATCTAGCTGGCATGGCTGACAGCATTCGCGAACTGCTGGCTCCAAACGGGGTTTTTGTATTTGAAGCCTCCTACTTGCTGGACATTTTGGATCGGATGCTTCTTGGGACAATTTTCCACGAACACTTGAGTCATCACTCCCTCCGGCCAATGGATTTGTTTCTAGGTCGTCATGGCATGGAACTCATCGACGTTCAGCGAAACATGATCCAGGGCGGTTCTATTGTT
Organism: uncultured Verrucomicrobiales bacterium; assembly: GCA_937983475.1. Taxonomy (GTDB): domain Bacteria; phylum Verrucomicrobiota; class Verrucomicrobiia; order Limisphaerales; family JACDHS01; genus CALJZV01. The sequence goes on along the minus strand of CALJZV010000401.1, from coordinate 7,301 downwards.
GGCATTGTGCAACTTAAAGGGGGATCAAAACCAGTGTCGCCGTCCGTTGGCGAACTCCTCGCTTTGGAAAAAGTGGCCGGACTGGATCGCCCCGAGACTCTTAAAAAGTTCGGAACCAAGTTACAGAGCTTGAGAGATCAATTGAGTGGAATGATGGCGGACTTGAAAACCCAAGGGAAAAAAATCTGGGGTTACGGTGCCGCGAGAAGCGGAACGACGCTAATTTCACAAATGAATCTTGGCAAAGTTATCAGCTACATCGTCGATGACAGCCCAGATAAGCAAAATAAATTCAGTCCGGGGGATCATATTCCAATTCTTCCTTCAAAAGCGCTATACGAACAGAAGCCGGACTACGTTTTCATTCTTGCATGGATTCATGCCCAACGGATTGTCGAAAATAATAAGACATACTTGGAAAGCGGTGGCCATTTTATCACTTGTTTTCCTGAAATACGCATTATTGGCATTGAGGATTTAATAAAAAAATGAACACTTGCCTCGTATGCGGCGAGCAGCAATGCAGTGAACTCCATAATTTTGGAGAGCCCGCTATCTGCCATCATTTTTTTGATGGCACATTGGTAGAACAAACGCACCCACTCGTTTTGGGGCAATGCGAGAGTTGCGCTACTGTTCAATCCTTGACACCGATTCCCCCTGAGAAACTCATCCCGCGCTTCGACTGGATCACCTACAACGAACCCGAAGCGCATCTTGATGCTCTGGCGGAGAAGCTTTGCAAACTTCCGGGGATTACTCAGCAATCAGTAGTCGCTGGAATTTCTTACAAGGAAGATACGACGCTTAGGCGATTCCAAGAACGCGGCTTTCACCAAACGTGGCGAATAAATCCCAAAACGGACTTGGATATTTCTAACCCGAATGCTGGGGTCGAAATGATTCAGGCACAAATCTTGCCTTCTATTGTTCCAAAGCTTTTAAAAAAATATCCCCAACCAGATATTTTGATTGTCCGCCACATGTTGGAGCATACACACGATACGCTCGGGTTCATGCGTGCCTTGCGCGACGTTGTAAAGCCGACCGGATACGTGATCTTTGAAGTGCCGGATTGCGCTCGTGCCTTCGACATGTTCGATTACACCACGCTGTGGGAAGATCACGCTCTTTACTTTGTCGAACCCACTTTCCTGCACTGCATGAGAAGTGGGGAGTTCTCAATTTTCCATTTCGAACGGTATCGTGCGGCTTACGAAAATTGCCTCGTTGCCATTACACGCCCGGAATCAATAGGGCACTCATCTGGTATTAAATCAACCGATATGCAGATTGAACATTCCCGCGCTCTGACCTTTGCTCGCGGCTTTGATAATCGACGAGCTGAAATTCGAAACCTGCTTCAGTCCTGGCGAAAGCTCGGCAAAATCGCAGTCTTCGGAGCCGGGCATCAATCAGCGATGTTTCTCAATTTAATGAAGGTGGCGGACCTGATCGAGTTTGTAGTTGATGACCATCCTCGGAAGTGCGGGCTTCGGATGCCTGGCTCACGTCTCCCGATAGTTGCATCCGAATCCTTGATGCGAGACAACATCAAGTTGTGCCTCATGAGTTTAAGCGCAGAGAGCGAGAAAAAAGTCGTGCAGAAGCACACGGATTTTGTGGATAAGGGGGGCACATTTGCCTCTATTTATCCCATTACAAAAGATTCGCTTCTAAACCAAGTTGCAGGGGTAAATCAGTTTAAATAGATTCCAATCGAATTAGATCATTCATGTCGCGCATTAAAGAATTAAGCAATGAGGTGTTGATCGCTGAAGACCCGATCGTCCAAGTCAACATCGCGCACTTAAACGATTTAAAGGTCCGCGCGGCGCGCAGCCCGCGTCATCGAGCCCGCCTCTGTGCACACAAGAACGCACATGATAGACTGCATGAAATGCTGATTGTCTTGACCAAAGACGCTTATATCCGACCGCACAAGCACCTTTACAAAACCGAGTCGTTTCACGTGATTGAAGGTTCTGCAGTCGTCATTTTTTTTGACGAAGAAGGCGGCATTCAAGAGGTGATCCATGTTGGAGACACCTCATCTGGCAAGCAATTTTACTTCAGGAATGATGACGCTCGGTTTCACACGCAAATCATCACTTCTGATTTTCTGGTGTTTCACGAGGTCACGAATGGCCCTTTCAATCGGGATGACACAATTTTTGCCCCGTGGGCTCCAGAGGAAAATGACATTGAATCGACGAAGGCTTTTGTCGAAAAACTTAAACTTCGGTGTGCTACTGCCCAATAGCTTGAAAGCGCTCAATCATATTTCAAAAGCGCCATGAGATTTCTGATTATTGGCGCCTCCGGTTTTATCGGTCGAAATGTTCTGGCTTATGTCAGGGCGCTGGGTTTTGAAGCATTAGGCACTCAGTCGCGCCCAAGACAGGCTGATTTGGTTACATTTAATCTGTTGCAGCACCGGATTGGCGAAGTTGTCGATAGCTCCTTCTTTCAACACAGCGGGCAGGTTTTTGTTGTCGTCAGTGCCGTTATCAGTGACATGGACTTGTGCCTTACAGACCGCGAAATGAGCCATCGGGTAAACGTCGAAAAGACAATTCAACTCATTCAGGATTGTTGTGCTCTCGGAGTTAAGCCGATTTTTCTCTCCTCATGCTTCGTGTTCGATGGGGTGATTGGCTACTACACCGAAGATCACCCCCTCGCCCCGGTTAATGAATATGGACGCCACAAAGCTGAGGTTGAGGCTTTTTTGCAGGAATATGCCCCTGACGCATTCGTTGCACGACTCGATAAAATCGTGGGAGATGATCCAACGGATTCTCAACTTTTTGCGCATTGGTATAAATGTATATGTGAAAATAGACCGATTCTGTGTATTCAAGGTTCGCTGCTCTCGCCAACCTATGTGAAAGATGTGGCTCATGGAATTGTTCTCGCGTGTGAAAAAGACCTTAAAGGAATTTACCACGTTTCAAATTCGGAGTTTTTCTATAGGGATGAACTGGCGCGTCAGTTTTGTAATTCACTGGGGAAAACACCAAATGTTACTAGTAAACCAGTTGAATCGTTTGGGTTTGCGGATAAACGGGCTTTAAAGTCATATCTGGATGGCGCGAGGTTCTGTCGAGCCACGGGTATGAGATTCACCTCAATGAGAGAGGTGTTTCAATCCTTCCAAAAAAACGTAGAAGGTTAACTCTTGTTCAATAGGTGAAACTAGGTTCGTTGCCTGATTTCCATTTAATGCCGCACCCAATGCTGGGGATTTGTTCTTTGGGAGCAGATTCCCCTTCTAAGATTGCAATGAGAGCAGTTCGCAAACTTTTGCCAGTTACGGGAATGTCACTTTTGGGTCTGCTATCATCAAGCTGACCTCGGTACACCAACTTATGTTCTTTGTTAAAAAGGAAAAAATCTGGTGTGCATGCAGCATGAAAAGCTTTGGCTACTGCCTGCGACTCATCAAACAAATAAGGAAAGGGATAACCAGCTTCAATTACCTCCGATTTCATTCGCTCCGGGCTGTCATTTGGAAATCGCTCCGCATCGTTCGAATTAATTGCTACGATGCCTACCCCATTTGGCAAAAACTCTTTTCCGATATTAGCAAGTTCATTCCGAACGTGCTTAACGAAGGGACAATGGTTGCAAATGAACATCACTAACAATGGTTTATCTGCGAAATCGTCCCTTGAAACGACCCGTCCGTCTGTGTCAGGAAGTTTGAAATATGGAGCTTTAGTTCCGAGTGGAAGCATTGACGAGGGTGTAACAGCCATAAAATCTTTAGTTACAAAAAAACTGCTAGATGAAAACATGTCGAGTCTCAATTTTGTTCTTATAAATTTCGACTTTTCTTTTTTACTGCGATGTTTGCTTAATCATTTCTGATTGAAAATTGCACCCCAAATAAGCCCGCGTGAGGTGGTTTACCAAAATCAATATCAATCAATTTGTCGGGTGAAGGCCCAATTCGACGGGTTTGCCAAAGAATACTTCGTGAACAGCTATGGGCAGCGAGTGGGCCTGCTGCTGCTCCAAAATGAGAAGGTTTTAATGGTCCGACAGTATCGGTTCTTGGTCAACCAACTGGCCTGGGAGATTCCCGGCGGGAGGGTGGACGAGAACGAAAGCCCCGAGCAGGCGGCCATCCGCGAAGGGTTGGAGGAGACCAGTTATCGTTGCCGGAATTTAAAGCCGCTCCTGTTTTTTCATCCGGGGCTGGATACTTTTGATAACCCCACCTACCTCTTTTATACCTCCGAATGTGAACCCGCTTCCGCCGAGCAACTTCATCCCAATGAAATATCAGATCGTGTTTGGGTGCCTCTGCAACAATGCTTGAACATGATTTTTACAGGCGAGATCAAGGACAGCCTCACCATCGCCGCGTTGCTGGCTTATGATTATCGGCAGCGCCATCCAGAACTGCCAACATGAACAAGGCCGTGTTTCTGGATCGAGATGGTGTTCTCATTGAGGATGTCCACTTGCTGACACAGCAGGATCAAATTCGAATTTTGCCGGGAGTGCCTGAAGCGTTGAGCAGGCTAAAGTCCGTTGGCTTTCAATTGATCGTAGTCAGCAACCAAACGGTTGTTGCGCGAGGATTGTCCACAGAGGCGCAGGTTCTGGCCATCAACCGCCACATCGCGTGGTTGCTGATAAACGAGAAGGCCCCTTCCTTGGATAGTGTTTACATTTGTCCGCATCATCCAAGCGCCACGTTGTCGGCTTATCGGCAGATTTGCGATTGTCGGAAACCCCGACCAGGGATGTTTTTGCAGGCTGCAAACGAGCGTAACATTGATTTAAGGAAGAGTTTTGCAGTCGGCGACCGTATTACCGATATAATTGCCGGGTCACGCGCCGGGTGCACGACGGTGATGGTGCAAACGGGCCGGCATGAAGCGCCACTCATCGAATCGGCTGATCCGATTGATTTCACAGTGCAACCCGATTGGGTGTGCTCGGACTTATTGGCGGCCGCTGACTGGATATTGAAACAACAATGAAAGCAATGGTTCTTTGCGCCGGTTTCGGCACCAGACTTGGCGACCTGACACGGGAAATTCCAAAGCCGATGCTCGACCTCAACGGGCGTCCAATGCTGGCTTACATTTTGGCGAACTTAAAACGTCATGGGTTCAACCAGATTATGATCAATCTGCACTTCAACCCTAAGGTCATTCGTGATTATTTCGGGGACGGGTCACCAATAGGTGTCTCCCTGGACTATTCCTACGAGCCAGTGCTGATGGGCACTGCCGGTGGGGTGAAAAAAGTGGAGCCTTTTTTTTCGGGAGAACGGGCATTTTTGGTTCATTACGGGGATGTCATCACGGACCAGGATTATTCAGCCATGTTGCAATTTCACCTTCACCGAAATGCATTGGCGACGCTGCTTTTGCACCAACGGGCCAATTCCAACAGTGTGGTGACCCTGGACGAGGAAAGCCGGATTGTGGGTTTTTTGGAGCGGCCCACTGAATCCGCGCGTGGGGGGATGAACTCCCCATGGGTTAATTCAGGGGTTTGCATTTGTTCCGAGGAGATTTTGGGCATCATTCCTTCGGACAAGGGCTGCGACCTGCCTCGGGATATTTTTTCCCAGGTTGTGGAATCAGGGCGGTTGTTTGGCTTTCCGTTAAGCGGCTTTCGCTGCGCCGTCGATTCGCCCGAGCGTTTGGCGCAGGCCAGGGAGGCACTGAAGGATGGGCGTTTGAAAGACCAGACTGTCTAATAAAAAGGGGAGGGAGTCATTGGGTGACCCGCCTCCCCTTGCAATTATTCTAAATTTTTACGGATGGTGCAGGCGGAACAACTTGATGTCGCCTTCAGCTGGCAATGTGATGCCAATTGTGCCGCCGTTAGTTTGAAACGGTCCGGCCACGTTGGTCCAGTTTCCGGAAATCAGCGGGTTGGTGGCGGTTTGTAGATTAAAGCCATGCGCCCAAGCAGGCCATGCCAATACCGTGCTGGTGCCGGTTTTTTGCACCGATAGCAGCCGCAGCGGACTTACGCTTACATTTCCCGCCACCTAGTTGGCGGTGAACTCTTAGTCGGACTCCCCGGAGATTTCCCGTGAGACGAGGTGATTTTCAAACGCCTCAGTACAGCTGCCGACTCCGGAGGCTGTGGGGACCAGCTTTAGTTGAATGGCTTCCTGGGTGCCCGTGGCAAAGCTGCTTCCGGTGGGCAGGGCGAGAATGACGCCGACTTTCCCGGAGCTGATTTCATTGGTGTTGATGTTCATTGTCGCTCCAGGAGCGCCGCTGCCGGCGCTGATGCCATTGAAGGCAAAGTGCGTGGCGTCGAAAGTGAGGCTGAATCCAAGGGCATTTTCGTTGCCTTGGGCCACCAGTTGCACGGGAACCGAAACCAAAACGTCTTGGATTCCGTTTGCGTCAGCCACCCGGACTTCTCGATTTGGCGAGGCGGATGAGGAGGCGGTTTTGGTTTGGACAAGATTCCCTTGAGGGGATTCCGCAGTCGGGCCTCCTGCCGCTGTCAGCGGATCAAGACCAGCGGCATAACGTCCCGCCTGCACCCAGTCGGTGACTTTGATTTTCCCATCGCCCAAGGTGTTTCGGGGCGCGCAATCAGCCCGTTGAAACTCCCCGCCAGCGGCTGGAATGTCCAGTTTCGCGGCAAAGCGCCCCACTTGCACCCAATCGGTGATGCTTAAGATACGATTCCCGTTGGGTCGGGGCGTCACGTCCCCTTCAAGATCACTTGCGGACAAGGTAACCGTGCCGCCGGAATAGGTTGCCGGAAGCGGTTGGGCTTCGGGATCAGACACTTGGCGGGCGGTCGGTTGATCGGCAAAGGCAATGGCGGCCACGACGCCGTTGGTGGACACCGGAGAATTGAATGTCACGTGGACCAGATCCTTTGTTCCGGGTGCAAAGGTGGCTTCGGAGGGCAGTGCGACTGCAATGCCGACTTTGCCGGAGGCGGCCTGGCTGGTGTTGAGCAGAAGGCTGGCGCCGGAAGCGTTGGTGCTCAAAGTCGTGCTGGCATAGACGAGTTCCTGCGGATCAAAGCTCAAGCTGAAACCCAAGGCGTTCTCATTGCCGTTGGCCGTCAAGGTAATCGGGACAGTCACGGATGTGCCAGACATTGCATTGGTGCTGATGACCCGCACGGATGCAGGAGGCAACACGACGGTCAGCAACGCATTGCTGCTGCTGGCGGAGCCCGCCGAGTTGGAAACCACAACGGAATAGTTTCCGGCCTGATTCATTTGGACATTGGTCAGCGTGAGGGAGGAGGCTGTGGCTCCCGTGAGATTGGTCCCATTCACAAGCCATTGATAA
>CALJZV010000400.1 GCA_937983475.1 uncultured Verrucomicrobiales bacterium | reverse complement strand
ACAGGGAGAGCAGCACCGTGTTGGTGGAGGGGCCGCCCTGTCCTTGCAACAACGGCACGGTGAAGGTCTTTATCGTCTCGCCGGGATTGAAGGTCAGAGTGCCGTGGGTGTCGGTGTAATCCACTCCGGCAATGGCCGTCTGGTCGCTGGTGGCAAAATCAACCCGAACCGTGGGTCCGGCCAGCCCGCTTCGGGTCACGGTGATCACGGCATGGGCGGCGTCCCCGCTGACCTCGAATGCTTCGCTTGCAAAGCCCAGGCCCACCTCGTTGTCGAGTATGGACAAAGTGCTGTTCGTCGGCGCGGAGACCCTGGCGCCATCCACGCCTGCCAGACTTAAATGAACCGTTTTGCTCCCGTCCAGCACTGCATTGTCCAGAATGGTGATGTCGAATGACTTCGAGCTTTCCCCGTTGGCAAAGGAAAGCACTCCGTTGGTGGCCAGGTAATGCACCCCGGCCTGGGCGGTGCCATCAGCCGTCGCAAACTGGCAGGCAATGGGGCCGGACACACCGTGCTTGCGAAGCACGGTCACGGTGGCCTTTCCGGCGTTTTCGAAAACAGTCAGGTTGGAGGCCGCGAAAGACAACTCGCCTCTTTCCGAGTTGGTGATGATCAAGATCGCTTGAGAGGGTGTGCCCAGTGAGGTTCCGGGCGACGGGTTGGACAGATTAATGAAGACGCTTTCGTCATATTCCGAAACATGATCGTTTAAAAGCTGGATGGAAACGGTCTTGAACCACTCGTTTTCGCCAAATAGAACCGTGCCGTTGGTGGCGACATAATCGAGTCCAGCCGTGGCCGATCCATTTTGAGTCGAAAAAGTCACGGAGGCTGCACCACGAGGCGGCATGCTCGCCTCAGTGCGAAGCACTTTAATCAGCACTTCTCCCTGATGTTCCCCGGCGATATACGTGTCGAATTCCAACGCAAAAACGCCATTGGGCCGTTTGACGGTTGCCTCAGTCGAATACGCGGAATAGTCCACCGCATTGGTGGCGGAGATCTTGTAGGCGCGTAAAATGCCTGTTTGGGGGATAGCTGTATCCACAAAGTTCGTTTGTGAGCCGTCCACTGTGGCCACCAGGCTCCAAAGGTTGGTGTTCTCTTTGCTTAAAATTTTGTAGCCGGTCGCGTTCTGGCTCGGGTTCCAGCTCAGTTCCACATGCAGGTTGGCATTTAATTGGGCCTGCAATCCTATGGGCTTTTCGGGAAAAACATCATACGAGGGATTGGAATCCGACAGCACCGCCAGCCAGGACTCCGCCTCGTTGGACGCATTGGTCCCCCGGCCCACGATAACCGTGCCGTCCCCGGAGATGTCCATCACCTCACCCAACTGCCAGCCCGTAAAATCCAGGCCGGCGGAAGCAAACACATCCTCCAGATGCCGAACGCCATTGGTGGCGTCCCAAATAAAAGGGGACCAACCATTGGTTGTTAAGGTATTGCCCACGATGATTGACCCGTCCCCGTTGACCGCGATGGCCGGCCTCAAATATGGCGAACCGGTTTGATATGGACTTCCCAAAAGCTGAAAACCCTCTGCCGCGGTCCATAGGAAAGGCTCAAAGGTAAAAATGGAGCCGCCCTCGTCCCGCCACGCGTTTCCGACAATGACCTCCGTCTGGTGGGAAATATCGGCGGCTGCGCTGTTGAAAAACCCGTCTGGAGCGCCCATATCCACCATGCCGCTTTGGGCAGTCCAGTAAAAGGCGTGAGTCCAGCCGCCGTACTGCAATCCTTCATGGGATTCTCCAACCACCGTCACGCCATCGGGGGTTATGGAACGGGCAACGCTCGATGCATAGTAATTGGTGGTTAATGTGCCCAAATAAAACGACGTGCTGTCGCTTGTCCAGAGAGCTACGGCGGCTTGGTTCCCTGGATAACCAGGAGTGCCGAACCCCACTGCTATCCCTTCATCCGATACGGAATTTGCGCCAGCCCGCCACCCCAAGGCCTTGGTCAGTCCATCGAAATTCAAGCGGTAAAGTTGATTCCTCTGCTGTGCGTCGTCTAAAAAAAACCCCATAAAAATATGCCCATCGGAGGAAACACAACGCAGACTGCCGCTTAAAATTTTACCCCCCAAAGGAGCTTGCGGCGTAATGATTTCATGTTGTCCGCCGCTCCAGCGAAAAGCCATATTCGTAATAGAGCCGACCGCGACGCGGCCATTGGCCGAAAGCGCGTTGACACTGGAACTCTCGCCCAGACCCCGAAATTCCACTGCCTGAAGTTGAATGAGGGAGGCCAGCAGCAACCACGAGGAAAGCCCGATGAATTTCATGTGTTTAAGACTAAAGTTCCCAGCAATGTGTTCAAATTTTATTTTTTACATCGGGTTCATTATTTTTGGGTATTCCAGCTAGTGCCGGGTTTGACAAGTCGAGCGCCACCTCTCCCCGTCCCTCTCCTCCATTTTTGAATGGAGGAGAGGGTGGCCATCGGCCGGGCGAGGAGGACGCACCCGTTGCTGGGTTTGATGCGCCATCCCATTTTCGATACAAGATCACACTTTTTGACACGCTTGCCCCAACACCGCGCTTGCGCCCCGGCAATGCTTTTGCGATGACTTGCACCAATGAAACTGCTTCACGCCGCCGCCTGCGCCATGATCACCACCGGATTGCTTCAGCCCAAAACCGCCTTCGCCCAAACCGAAGCCAAACCTCCCGACGCCCGGCAACTGGCCGAAATCCGCGAGTGGCTGCGCGAGGTGCCGGTCATCGACGGCCACAACGACCTGCCGTGGCAGTACCGCAAACGCGGCAACGACCTCAGCGCCATTGACCCCACACAGGACACCCGCCCTTTGAAGCTGGAAACCGATTTTCCGCGCCTGCGCCAGGGCGGCGTGGGCGGACAGTTCTGGTCGGTGTACATCCCGGCGACCATGACGGGCGCCATCGGCGTCCGGGGCGTGCTCGAACAGATTGATGTCGTTCACCGGATGGTGGCGCGCTACCCGGAGCACCTGGAACTGGCATTGACCGCGGCGGACATCGAGCGCATTCACCGCTCGGGCAAAATCGCCTCGCTCATCGGCATGGAGGGCGGCCATTCGATTGACAATTCACTGGCGGTTTTGCGCATGACCTACGCGCTGGGCGCGCGCTACATGACCCTCACCCACGTCAAGAGCCTGGACTGGGCCGACGCCGCGACGGACAAGCCCATCAGCGGCGGACTGTCTCCGTTGGGCGAGCAAATCATTGGCGAAATGAACCGGTTGGGCATGTTGGTGGATCTGTCGCACGTCTCCGATGCCACGATGCTGCATGCGTTGCGCGTCACCCAGGCGCCGGTCATCTTCTCGCATTCCTCCGTCCGGGCGCTGTGCAACCATCCGCGCAATGTACCGGATGAAGTGATTCAAAAACTGCCGGCCAACGGCGGCGTGTTGATGGTCAATTTCATGCCCGGTTACCTGACCGAGAGGGGCCGCGTTCACAGCGCAGCGCGGCAGGCTGAGGAGGAGCGCCTGGAAACACTGTTTCCCAACGACAAAACCAAGGTCGAGGCGGGTTTGGAGGAATGGAAAAAAAACAATCCGCGTCCGGTGGGCGCGACATTGCAGGATGTGGCCGACCACATTGACCATGTGCGGAAAGTGGCCGGCATAAACCACGTGGGCATTGGCGCGGACTACGAGGGCTTTGACGGGCCGCCGCAGGGGCTGGAGGATGTTTCCACGTATCCGGCGTTGCTGGCGGAACTGCGCGTTCGGGGTTACGGCCGGGAGGAAATTCAAAAAGTGGCCGGACTGAACATCCTGCGCGTGATGCGCCAGGCCGAGGCTGTGGCCGCGCGGTTGCAGGCCAGGAAGTGACGGCAGTTTTCTGCCTGTTGCTGATTGATTGACGGGGGCGCGCTCACCATTCGGAGGCGGCTTTTTGCATGAGGAAATTGAGCTTGGCCGGCGGGATGCGGTGGCGCTGCTCCTTCTCGTAAATGCCGACGTAACCCCGGCGCTTCATTTCCTCAGCGGTTCCCAGCGGGCAGTCGCGCGGGTCGCCGACGAGATATTTTTCACGCAAGGTTTTGCTGTCCGGCCCGGTCAGGTCGAGCGAAGTGGCCAGGCGGTTTCCGACAAAGTTGGCTTCCGTGCAGACAGGTTTGTGATTGTTGTTCCTCATAGATGGCAAATGGCTGATTGTCCTCCGCAACAGGAAGAATAATAACCGACCCCTGCGTTAAAAAAATGGGCGCGCAGCCCGTTTGAAAGGTCAGGCATTGCATGGACGACAATGACAATGGTTCCGCCGCCGCGGCCAGAATTAATTATTCCGGGTCCAGCCTCACCGAGCCCGTTTCATTCGTTCCGGCAAAATAGCCGCGTCCATAGTTGTAGTCCTGAAGTATGGCTCCGAAAAATTTCGTCGGTTTGGCGTTGTTGGCTGGATGAATAAACGCGCCCTTGAGCACGCCGAATTTCGCGCTGAGGGCCGGTTTGGTCGTATTGGCGTTGGGCAACGGCGAGGAGAGCACGCTGTTGGTGGACAGGAACACCGAGTTGGTGAACGGCTCGGGCAGGTTGCCCTCAGCCAGCACGAGCAGGCCGTTGGTCATGTCCATCACGCGCACGCCCGAATCCTTGATGGGTGCAATGTGCCTGGAACCGAGGACGGACAGTTCGTTGGTGAAGCCGTCGGGATAAAAGTCATTGGTCCAGCCGTTCTTGGTCCAGACCAAATCGCCCTGGGGCGCCCGGTGCGTTTTGCCGGCGGGCGTGTTCGTGGCGAACGTCATCCAACCAACGAGCGAGCCTTGGGATTCCTTGTTGGTTTTCACCACGTTGTTGCTGATGTTGGTGACCACCTGGGACAATTGAGCATACAACGGCACATACAGCGGCCAGACGCCGTGCTTGGAAACGGTCGTGCCCTGCTTGATCGAGTGGGCGTCGCCCAGGCCGCCGGCCATTTTGATGCGGCCCAGATCGCTGACCGAGACGGTGCCGTAACCGAAACCAGTCGGTCCCTCTTCGGCATTGTCAAACGCCGGCAGGATCATGGTATAGGCGTTTGAATAGGTCGTGGCCGGATTGTTGGTGGTCCAAACCCAGCGGTCGGCGGTCAGTTCCGCAGTCCAGCCGTCGATGACATTATCGAGAATGCCGGCGACCTGGTCCGTGCCGTTGACGAGGTCAATGGCCATCGTGAGTTCCAGCGAACTTTTGCCCTGGTTGGAGCGGGAAATGGTCCTGAAGGCCGTACCGGGCAACTCGAACGTGCCGCTAAATGAAACCGCGTCGCCAGCGAACAGCAGCTTGCCGCTGTAAGCGCGCTTGGAGGTGGTTTTCATCGTCACAAACCCGGCGGTTTGATGAGTGATGCCATTGGTTTCGTAGAACAAGCCGTTGTAGATGCCCGCCGAGGCGAGGAACAGATTCGTAATGAAATTGGCCCGGACCGTTAGGTTGGACGACATGAGGAAATTCAGTGTCGCGTTGGTTTCCAGCACCGTTCCCGCTCCGTCGGTCCAGTTGGTGAAAATGTAGTTGGTGCCCGCGCCCACCATAGCGGTGAGTTTGTACGGCTTGCCGCCAACCAGCTGGGGGCCAATGGGGGGAGCGCCGAACGAGGAGTCGGGCGGGAGGAGCGAGCCCACGCCATTGGGAATGCCGGCGCCCACCGCGTTGGGG
>CALJZV010000399.1 GCA_937983475.1 uncultured Verrucomicrobiales bacterium | reverse complement strand
GAACAGGCGCATCAAACCATCTTCCAGTGAAATGAAAAAGTGTGACGAGCCGGGATCGCCCTGGCGCGCGCAGCGTCCACGCAACTGGCGGTCAATGCGGCGCGACTCGTGGCGCTCGGTCGCCAGCACATGCAGGCCGCCGATCTCGGCGACGCCCGGGCCGAGTTTGATGTCGGTGCCGCGTCCGGCCATGTTGGTGGCGATGGTGACGGCGCCCCGCTGGCCTGCGCGAGCGACAATCTCCGCCTCCTGCTGGTGATATTTGGCGTTAAGCACGGAGTGAACGATGCCGACTTTCTTGAGCATCCGGGAGACGTGCTCGCTGGTCTCCACCGAGACGGTGCCGACGAGGATCGGGCGTCCCTGGTTGTGGATTTCCTGGATCTCCTTGAGCACGGCGTTGAACTTGTCGCGCTTGGTCTTGTACACCGAGTCGTTGCGGTCGGCGCGGATGCACGGACGGTTGGTGGGGATCACCAGCACGCCCAGCTTGTAAATGTCGAAGAACTCGGTGGCCTCGGTCTCGGCGGTGCCGGTCATGCCCGCGAGCTTGGTGTAGAGACGGAAATAATTTTGAATGGTGATCGTCGCCAGCGTCTGCGTCTCGCGCTCCAGCTCAACGCCTTCCTTGGCTTCGACGGCCTGGTGCAAGCCGTCGCTCCAGCGGCGGCCAGTCATCAGGCGGCCGGTGTTTTCATCCACGATGATCACCTTGTTGTCCTGGACGACGTATTGGACGTCGCGCAGGTAGATGCAGTAGGCCTTGAGCAACTGCGAAATCGCATGAATCTGGAGCGCCTTCTGCTCGAACTCCTTTTGCAACGCCGCCTTGGTCTCCAAGCGCTGCTTGGGATCCAGGTTTGGGTTGGCGTCCACTTCCTGATATTTCACCGTCAGGTCGGGCAGCACGAAGGCCTCGGGATCCTTGGGCCGGAGGAAAGTCCGTCCCTTCTCGGTGAGGTCAGCGTCATGGCTTTTTTCGTCCATGGCGAAGAACAGCTCCTCCTTCTCCGCGTAGAGTTCGCGCTTGGTCTGGTCGGCGTGCAGGCGCAATTCCGCGCGGTTCATCATGCGCAGGTTTTCGGGGTCCTCGAGAATCTTGTGCAGGTCGGCCGAGCGCGGGTTGCCCAGCTTGACGCGGTAGAGCAGCAGGCCGATTTCCCGCTCCAGAACCTCGGGATTCTCCGGCGCGCCGCCGCCCTCGGGGCGCAATTTCTTCAACAGCTCCTGCGCCTCGGAAAGGAACCGGTTGCAAAGGCGTTCCTGGGCATGCACCAGCGATTCGACATCGCGCTTGAAATGCACATACAGTTCGTTGCTTGACGTGACCACCGCCGGGCCACTGATGATGAGCGGCGTTCGGGCCTCATCCACGAGAATGGAGTCCACTTCGTCCACGATGGCGAAGTAATGGCCACGCTGAACCTGCTCCTCCATGCGGGAGGCCATGCCGTTGTCGCGCAGGTAATCGAAGCCGAACTCGGCGTTGGTGCCGTAGGTGATGTCGCAGTTGTATTGGTCGCGGCGCTCCTGCGGGGACTGGTCATGCACGATGCAGCCGACGGTCAGCCCAAGGAATTTATAGACCGCGCCCATCCATTCGCTGTCGCGCTGGGCGAGGTAATCATTGACGGTGACCACGTGGACGCCGCGGCCAGTGAGCGCGTTGAGATAAACCGGGCAGGTGGCGACGAGCGTCTTGCCTTCGCCGGTGGCCATTTCGGCGATCTTGCCCGAATGCAGCCCCATGCCGCCGATCAATTGAACATCAAAGGGAATCATCGCCCAGACAATCGGATGGCCGCGCACGATCACCTCGGCCTTGCGTTCGGTCAGGCGGCGGCAGGCGTTTTTGACCACCGCGAACGCCTCGGGCAGAATCTCGTCCAGCCTCTGGGCCAACTGCGCGTTGTCGGTGATTTTGGAAAGCTCCTCCTTCCACGCGGCGGTCTTCTGCCGCAGCGCGTCATCGGACAGCGATTGCAACGAGGCTTCGATCTCGTTGATCTTCGGAACCAGTGGGCGAAGCTTTTTGACTTCGCGTTCGTTTTTGGAGCCGATGACCTTTTTAAGGATGTAACCGATCATAGGAAAATTCGCGTCGTGAACGCTACGGGAGAAGCCGGAACCCGTCAAATTAAACGTGCCGGGCCGCTATTCGCCGCGCGCAATGCGGGTTGAGTTATTCTTTTTTGCCGCGCCGGTGCTGGAGAAGCCAGTCGTACACCGCAGGATTGTTGTAGGTTTCCGTCCAGGAATCGTGCTGGGCCTCGGGGTAAACGGTGAATTTCACCTCCTGGCATTTGGCGTCCTTCAGAAACCCGATCATGCGCTCGGATTCCTCCAGTGGCACGACGGTGTCCTTGGCGCCGTGAAAGGCCCAGACGCCCAGTGTCTGCAACGCCTCGAGCTTTTCGGGGCCGTTGAGCTTGCGGGCGGTCAACAGACCGTCCACGCGCTGACCACCGCCGCCGACCGGCGCGATGGCGGCGACTCTCCCCGCATGCGCCCTCCCGCGGCTCCACGTGCCGCAACCGCCCATGCTCAGGCCGGTAAGGTAAATGCGGCTGGTGTCCACACGGTAGGTCTTCACGGCGTCATCGAGTAGCGCCAGAAGCGACTCGTTTTCCCAGCGTTGGCCTGCGGGGCACAACGGCGAGATCATGATGAACGGAAAATCCGGGTTCTGGAGGATGTATTTGGACGGCCCGTGAATGTTCACTCGCCAGACGTTGGTACCGCGCTCCCCTGCCCCGTGCAGGAAGAGGATCATCGGCCATTTCTCGTCCTTCTTTTTCTCGTAGTCCGCCGGGAGAAACTGCAGGTACTCCAGTCGCATTTCCTTGGTGACGACACGCTGAAAGGTGTGCGCGGAAAGGAATTTGTCCTGCGGCTTGGCGGCGTCCTGCGGGGCGGGCTGGGCCGACGCCAGGTTTGCGGAAAATATACCGGCAAGGATCAGGGCAGTGGTGAGGGAAGCGTTCATGGCGCGCATCTTTTAATCAAATAAACCGGATCACATCAACTTCAGCTTTGGCAAATCTTGGGAATCCACCAGGCCGACCGGCTCCTTTTTGGCGTTCACGACAATCAAGTCGTCAATGTTCCGCTCGTTGAAAATCTTCAGCGCATCGGCGGCCAGCGCGGTGTCGCGGATGCAGATCGGGTTGCGCGTCATCACCTCGCGCAGCGCCTTGGAGAGCACATGGTCGCCCTCGGCCATGTGCCGCCGCAAATCACCGTCGGTGAACACGCCGACGAGTTTGCCCCGGGCATTGGTGACGCTCACGCTGCCGGCCTTGGCGCGCGTCATCACCAG
>CALJZV010000398.1 GCA_937983475.1 uncultured Verrucomicrobiales bacterium | reverse complement strand
TGGCCAAGGCCGTCCGCGATTGTCCCCAAGGCAGCTCATGCAGCGTGCATGGGAGCCATTGAGCGGGTTATATTTTCCGTAAGCAGCCAGTGCGGTTTTATTTGGCCGGAACAAACAGCGTCAGACATTTGCAGGCGCCGCCGGCCTTGATGAATTCGCTCATGGGCAGCGGATGGCAGGAATAACCTCGATTCCCCAACGCGGCGCAAAGTTTCGGGCAGCCTTCCGGCAAAACAATGTCGCGGTTCAGAACCACGGCGTTGCAGGAAAAATGAACGGCCTCCTCGGGCGTCACTTCAATCATCGCGCCGCAATGTTCCTGGATGCTCCGCTGCGCATAGGCATCAAACGCTGGCGGAAACCAGACCGCGCCGCCATCGGGCAGCGGGCAAAAACAGGTGTCGAGATGATAAAACCGCTCGTCCACCAGCTCGACGGAAACGACCAGTCGCTGGAGGCGTTCGGCCAGTTCCTGGTGCGACTGGATGTCCGAGCGAAACCGGTAGCCGCAGAACAAAATGTCGCCGCAGAACAGCGCGTCGCCCTCGCCTTCAAAAACGCGGTCCGGTTGCAGCCGGTCGATCTTGTGCCCGTTATCCTCAAACCACGCTTCAAAATGCGGCTGCTCTCCCTGGCGTTCCTTGTGGCGAAATTGACTGGGAAAAAAACGGTTCCCGATCACCAGGCCCGCGTTGGCGGTGAACACCATGTCCGGCAGGCCGGGTTGCGGTGTGAGCAGTTCAATTTGCGCGCCCAGCGCAGCCAGAATGTCGTGCAACCGCTGCCACTGTTCGCGCGCCAGCTCCGGGTTGGCGTCCCGGCCGCGATGCATCCACGGGTTGATCTCATATTCAATGCCGTAGAAATCGGGAGGGCAAAGCAGCAGGCGCATGGGGTGATCGAGTTGAGTTGTTCAACCGTTGAAGCGTTAAATCGGAAAGCTTGTGGTGAATTAAAGCGGCGAACTCGGGAGCCAAAGTAGGGCAGTGCGTCCCGCCTGCCTGGGCAAAAGGGACAATTTCCTCCAAATTCGCAATCCATTGTTTGTTAGCAATAATCATCGGCAGGCGCGGTTCATTTTTCCAAAAGGAACTCCGTCAGTTCGCGCAGGAATGGTTCCAGATCGGTCACCAGCCCGACGGCTTGAAACGTGCCGCGATCGGCCAGCTTTGTCACCACTGTGGGATTGATGTCCACGCAGATGGTCTTGACCGAGGCGGGAAGCAGGTTGCCCACGGCGATGGAGTGCAGCATCGTGCCCATCATCAGGGCCATGGTCACGCCCCCGAGCTTTTCGCGCATGGCTTTTTGCGCCGCAACCACGTCGGTGATGACGTCCGGCAGCGGCCCGTCGTCGCGGATGGAACCGGCTAACACAAACTCAATCTTGTGCCGGACGCATTGGAACATCAGGCCGCGCTGAAGAATGCCCTGATTGACTGCGGCCACAATGCCGCCCGCGCTGCGAATGGAGTTGATGGCCCGCAGGTGATGCTCGTGGCCCTCGTCGGCCAGTTCCCCCTTTTCGAGATACACGCCCAGCGAGGTTCCGAAGAGCGCGTGCTCGATGTCATGCACGGCCAGGGCATTTCCGGCAAACAGTTTGTGGATGTATCCCCATTCGATGAGTTTCTCCAAATGCTCGGTCGCGCCGGTATGCACCAAGGCGGGGCCGCCCACGACGAGGATTTTGCCGCCGCGCTGGCGGGCCAGGCGCATTTCCTCGGCAATCGCCCGGATGACCGCGCTTTTGGGTTTCTCAGTTGAGACGCTGCTGCCCATGAATTCAAACACGCTGCGCCGCTCGGTTGAGCGCTGGGCGGGTTCCACGCGGATGCCCTTGTGGCCGCAGGCGATCCGCATCCCTTGCTTGACTTCATAGAATTTGACGGCGCGCGCCTGCCTTGCGTCCGTGTCCACCGTAATGCCGCTGTCCATCATCGTCGGTCGGGCCTCGATCCATTCCCCGGCAACATTCACAAACGTCGGATGATTGGTGGTGACGTAAAAATCGGGCGGGAAGACGCCGTCGGCCGGCGCGGGCTCCAGGCGTGCGACGGGCTCGCGAATGAGCTCGGCACCGTGCTGGCGCAAGCGCCGCACCAGGTCGTCCACAACCTCGGGCGAGGCACCGGAGACTTCGATCCGCGCGTAACTCGGGTCGGTGCGTTGCTCGCCGATTTTTATTTCGCGGATAATGAAGTTGCCGCCGTGGCTGAGGATTTCATCCAGCACTTTGGGCAAAATGAGCGAGTCAATGATATGGCCGCGCAGTTCGATCTGTTCGGAAAACATAACCGGTACTTTGAAATGACCTTAGCCTTGGATGGTTTATTTTGCCACTGGCAAACGGTGCGCCTTCGGACGAGGAGGCTAATTGGCCTTGGATGCGTGAATTTCACGCATGGTGCGTGAAAATGACGCATTTTTGATGGTAAAAAGGGTGGTTTTGCCCGGTTTTTGCCCGTAAACGAGGTGGCATTGGCATTGCTATATGAAATTGCAAGACGGGAGTTGACACTGAGAAAGGTTTGAATACAGTGCGCGCTCCATTCGCCAACAACGAACTATAAAAGACCGTATGAAAAAAACTAGCATGAAAAAGGGAGCGTTCACGCTCATCGAACTCTTGGTGGTCATCGCGATCATCGCCATCCTGGCCGGCATGCTCCTGCCTGCGCTGGCCAAAGCCAAAGCCCGCGCCCAGCGCATTGCTTGCGTGAATAACCTGAAACAGGTTGGAACTGGTTTTAAACTGTACGCCGGCGATAACGACGGTCGTTATCCTAATGTTACGAATCCAGCCACAGGATACGCTTGGACTAATTTCCAAATGGCTGGTTCTGAAATGGGCAGTCCCAAAGTGCTTTTGTGCCCCAGTGATTCGGGCAGGCCTGCGACCCCAGCGACCCGTGCCGCTATGGATTTTGAATTGCCGGCTCAACCAAGCAGCTTTGCTCACAGCACTTCCAATCAAAACCGTGTGTTGAGTTATTTCTACGGAGCATTAGCTGAAGAAGGCCGCCCTAACATGTTGCTGGCCGGTGACCGAAACATGAACGCTAATGGTGCTGCTGACTCTACTTATCTTGTTAATCTGGTGAATGTTACAACAAATCAGACCGCGACGACGCATGGTTGGAACCGAGATATTCACAGCGCTGCTGGCAACGTGTTGTTGTCTGACGCCAGCGTTCAGCAGTTCACCACTGGTAAATTGCGTGATGCTCTCAAATATAGTGATACGCCAAGTGGCAGCCCGAACTTTGTGAACGTGCTTTATTTCCCTCAGACTGCGGCTAACGGTAATCCTTAATCAGCCCCTCTTCTGATTTTTATTCACAAGGCATCCCTTCGGGGATGCCTTTTTTTATTTGCTGTAGGCATCCGCAGTCCGGCGGATGATTTCAGTTAATGAAGTTGACGGGCGGAATTGAACCGTGCGGGCCAGTTTCTCAACGACCGGGCGACGTCGCCGCATGTCCTCAAAGCCCGGTGAATAGGCTTGATCATAAGGCAAATAAACAATTTCCGAGCGCGAACCTGTCTGTCCGATGATGGCTTGGGCGAGGTCAGTGATGCTGATTTCCTCCTCGCTGCCGACATTGAACACCTCGCCGCGCGCCGCCGGGCAATTCTGCAATCGCACCAGCGCTTCCACTGTGTCGGCAATGTAACAAAAGCACCGGGTCTGTTTGCCATCGCCGAACACTTTTAACGGTTCGTTGGCCTGTGCCGATGCGATGAAGCGCGGCAGAACCATTCCGTAGCGCCCGGTCTGCCGTGGCCCAACGGTGTTGAAGAGGCGGGCGATGGTCACCGGCAACTGACGCTCCTTCCAATAGGCCAAAGCCAGGAATTCATCCATCAACTTGGAGCAGGCATAGCTCCACCGGCTCAAGTGCGGGGGGCCGATAATCAGATCGTCCTCCTCGGAGAAGGCTGCCTTCTGGCTTTTGCCGTACACTTCGGACGTGGAGGCCAGCAGCACTGGCACGCCAAATTCCGCGGCAGTAGCGAGGATGATTTCCGTCTCGTCCAGATTGGTGCGAATGGTCTGAACCTGCGAGCGCATTACCAGCTCCACGCCGACCACGGCCGCCAGATGATAGACCGATTCGGCGTGGGCCAGCAGGTGAGGCAGATTCTGGGTTTCTGAAACTTTAGCCTGAAGAACGCGCAGGTGCGTATGGTCTGCAACGCAACGGAGATTCTCCTTTCGGCCGGTTGAAAAATCATCAATCACCACCACGCGTTTGCCATCGGCCAGCAGGCGTTCAACGAGGTGAGAGCCGATAAAGCCGGCGCCTCCCGTGACAATGACGTGTCCTGGTTGGGTCATGTCCTTGACGTTGTAACAGGCTGGGTGACGAGGAAAAGGCTCATTTTGTCGAGGGTTTCCATCAAATAAAAAGGAGCACGTCGGTGACAACGTGCTCCGTTTGGAAACAGTTTCAGTTCAAGCCTGCTTTTCGGAGGGTTCACTTTCGGTTGTCGGCTCGGCCACTTCGGCGCTTTGCTCCAGGTCCGCAATTTCCTGCGCCGAAAAGTCGGGAACAGCCTCGCTGGTCGCTGTGCTGGGTTCGCCGGCTGCTTCTGCCGATTGAACAGCCGGTTCGGTGACGCCGACAGGCTCTGCGGCACTTTCACTTTGGGCCGGCGCAGACTCGGTTGCCGCCGCTTTCTTCGGTTCAGGCCGCGGACGGGGTTTTTTGGCGGCTTCCAGAATGCCATTGGCAAACTCAATCACATGACCTTGATGAACGAGCCAATGCAAATCCGCGATGATGGCTTTTTGTTCTTCAGTCGGCTCCGAGGTTTTGGGTGCGGGTTCGCCTTCGGCTGGAGTTGGAGTTGATGCAGGAGAGGGGGTTAATGTTTCAATCAATTCGCGCCGGGTGCATTTGGGATGTTGATTGATGCACTCGATGATCCTGCGGATGGTGTCGGAAACGGGTGTGGCGTCTATGTCCAGATAATGCGGGCGCGCCACTGCCACGTGCGTGACCTGTTTGTTAACCTTGAAGAACTGCAACCCGCGCGTGGCGAATTCCTGACTAAGATAGTGGACGACCTTGAGCGGGAAACGCTGCTGTTCCTCCCAGGCGCGGCGAACCAAACGCTGCAATTGTGGGCAGGGCTGGCGGCGACTGGCTGGTCCTGAAAGCGTGTGGGATTCGACCTCCTTGATGATGTTGGTCATGTGCGCATGGCGGAAATGCCGCTGGACCTCCTCGCGGCTGGGGAGGTTGCGCGCCTCGGTTTCGGGCACATTGAGTGTGATGTATTCGGTCTTCCAACTTTGATCCTCAAGCCATTTCTTAACAACGGCCTCGTCGCGCACGATTTTGACCCGCGCCTTGAACGCCTCGAACGGCATCCGGGAAAACTGTTCCTGATGCAGCTTGCGCAGTTTGATTTGGTAATCGTGGTAGTTGGGCGGGCCGAGAACGGTGCCGCTCATGCCACACTGGGCAACAAATGTAAACACGCCCTTGGGCGGATCGGTCGGTGTCCGCTCCGCCTTGTAGAATGTGTCAAAATGGCGGCTCAGGACGTGCTGGACGGCTTCGTCCCCCGAAAGCCAGACCGTATCATCAAGCATGCACAGGAAGAGAGGTTGCACCACCTTATCCTCTTTCTTGACGACATCGAACCGCACCTGCTGGCGTTCGGGTTTCTGTAGAATCAGCTTGGCAATTTCAAACAGCGGATAGGCGCGTCCCGTCATCTTGATCTGGCGGGCCAATGACTCCACGCCTTTTTCGTCGGGCATCAGTGTGACGGTGATCTCGGGCAAGGGAACAAATTCGCGCCGCTCCCGGAAATCGCGCGGGCCGCCCCGGCGATCGTCGCGCTGAACTCGCGGACCCCGATCGTCCCGTCGCGGGCCTCGGCCTTGAAACTGGCCTCCGTCGCGGCGAGGGCCGCGCTGCGGTGCGCCTCCCTCGTCGCGCCGCATCATGGGACGGCGCGGACCCCGGCGGTCGTCCCGATCCCGGTCACGACCGCGCGGGCCTTTGTCTTCGCCGGTATGCCCGGCGTATTTGTTGTAGGAAGGCGATTCCTGTGCCCAGGCGGGCAGGAAAAGTTTGTCCAGATCGAATTCAGATTCTGTGCTCATGAGAAACTACAGGCGCGGCGCGCCTCGAAAAAATGTCCGATAAGAATGGAGCCGATTGGGATGGATTGCAAGCATGCCAAGTTGTTGAGGCTCCAACGCCTGATGGTTTCCTCCCCGGTTACATATATTCTCGAGCAAACCGCGCGTTGGACCTGCCGGAGAACCGGATTGATTTTCCGTTTACGATTGCTGTAACCTCCGCCCTTATCATGGCAGCTCGTTCTTCCTCCAAGCCGAATAAAAACAAGCCGGCTCCGGCCAAGCCCGCCTCCAACCGCCGAGGCATCCTGGCGGGCGGCAATTGGATCATTGATCAGGTCAAGCTCATTGACGTTTACCCGCAGCGCGAACAGTTGGGAAACATCCTCGCCCAATCGGAAGGCACCGGCGGTTCGCCCTACAATGTGTTGGTGGACCTGTCCAAGCTGGGAGCATCGTTCCCTCTCTACGGGGCAGGCCTGGTCGGCAAGGACGCCTTGGGCAAGCAGATTCTCGATGATTGCCGCGCCCGCAAGATTGACACCAAGCACATTGGCACTTCCGCCAAGGCGCCAACCTCCTACACCGACGTGATGACCGAGCAGAGCAACGGACGACGGACATTCTTCCATCATCGCGGCGCCAATGCGCTCTGGGACGGGAGCGACTTGAATTTTGCCAAGTCCAAGGCCCGTATTTTTCACGTGGGTTACCTCCTGCTCCTGGATGCTTTGGATGCGGCGGACACCAAGTTCGGGACCAAGGCCGCGCGCCTGCTGGCCGCCGCCCAGAATGCCGGCATCAAGACCAGCGTGGATGTGGTGAGCGAGGACAGCGACCGGTTTTCCAAAATCGTCAACCCGGCGCTCAAACACGTGGACTACTGCATTCTCAATGAAATTGAGGCGGGCAAGACCACAGGCTTTAAAATCCGCCAGGCCGACGGAAAACTGGACACGGTGGCCTTGCGCCACGCCGCCGGCTCGCTGCTCCAGCAGGGCGTGCGGGACGTTGTGGTGGTTCATTTTCCTGAAGGCGGCTTTGCGCGGACACGCCAGGGCGAGGACTTCTGGCAGCCGTCGTTGACACTCCCGGCCAAATTCATCGCCGGCACCGCTGGTGCGGGCGATGCGTTTTGCGCCGGTGTTCTGATGGGATTGCACGAGGGATGGGATTTGCAGCGATGCCTGTTCACGGGGGTGTGCGTCGCGGCGGCGTCCCTTTCGGACCCGACCTGCACCGACGGCGTGCGCTCATTGTCAGCCTGCCTGTCGCTGGCCAAAAAATTCGGCGTTCGGCCTCCGCTCGAGAAGCTGGATTGATTTGGCGAAATTTGTGGGGAAACAAAAAGCCCGCTCCGGGAAACCGGGGCGGGCTTTTATTTAACCGAAAGGGAATTAAAGAAACTTCAGGCGCGCTCCATGTATTTGCCGGTGCGGGTGTCAATTTTGATCCGCTCTCCGGTCTTGATGAACAGAGGGGCCTGGACGGTGATGCCCGTTTCCATCGTGATGGCCTTCATCACGTTGTTGGCGGAGTCGCCGCGGATGCCTTCTGGCGCGTCGGTTACGGTGAGCACCACGCTGGAGGGCAGTTCAATCTGCACCAGTTTGTCCGCCACGAAGGTCGCGGTGACCGGGGCGTTTTCGATGAGATAATTCTTGGCGTCACCGACGATTTCCGGCGACACATTCACCGTCTCGTAGGTTTCGGGGTCGGAAAACACGTAATCCTCGCCGTCCTTGTAGCTGTATT
>CALJZV010000397.1 GCA_937983475.1 uncultured Verrucomicrobiales bacterium | reverse complement strand
GAACTTCAATGAGGCTTCGCTTGCGGGAATTCCCGCGCCGCAGATAGTATCTGCGTGATGTCGCACGCCGACTTTGTTCATCTGCACCTGCACACCGAGTTCTCGCTGCTCGACGGCGCCTGCCGTCTGGACCGGCTCGTGGACAAGGCGCACGAGTTGAAGTTCCCCGCCATGGCCATCACTGACCACGGGGTGCTCTTTGGCGCGATTGATTTTTACCAGGCCGCGCGGAACAAGGGCATCAAACCGATCATCGGCTGCGAAGTCTATGTCGCCCCAGGCAGCCGCCTGGAAAAAAAAGCCTCCTCGGGCGGCAAGGATGTTTACAATCACCTGCTGCTGCTGGCCAAGGACGAGGTCGGCTACAAGAACCTCATCAAGCTGGTCACCGACGCGCATCTGGAGGGTTATTATTACAAGCCGCGCATTGACAAGGATCTGTTGTCGCAGCACCGGGAAGGGCTGATCGCGCTTTCGGGGTGTTTGGCGAGCGAGATTCCGCAGGCGATTTTGCAGGATGACTTGAAGCGCGCCCGAAACGCGGTGGATTGGTTCAAGCAGGTGCTGGGCCCGGAGAATTTCTACTTTGAGATGCAGAACCACGGGAGCGCCGACGATGCCAAGGTCAACCGCCAGTTGATCCAGTGGTCGAAGGAATTCGGACTCAAGTTGGTGGCGACCAACGACGTTCACTACGTTGAAAAAAGCCATTCCCACGCCCATGACGTGCTGGTATGCATCGGGACCCAGACAACATTGCAGGACCCCAAGCGGCTGGGGGCCAGTTACGCGCGCGAGCAGTTCTATCTGCGATCCGCCGAGGAAATGAAAGCGCTCTTCAGCGAGGTGCCCGAGGCGGTGAAAAACACGCTCGAAGTTGCCGACAAATGCAACCTCGAGATCGAGTTCGGCAAGCTGCATTACCCGGTGTTCAGTCCGCCCGAGCATTTCACCCGCGAGGGTTATTTGCGCCACATGCTGGCGGAGGCGCTGCACAAGCGTTACACGCTCGATGCCCGCGCCGAGGGTGAAAACTTTGTCGTCGAATCCATCCAGGACGCCTCCCGCCTGCCGCGCTTCGCCGCGCAGAATCGCAAGGATGTTCCCGCCGACTTGAACAACCCTGAGGTGGCCGAGGCGGTCAACGAGGTGATCGCGCGCCTTCAAAGCGAATTGAAGGTCATCGAGAAGATGGGGTTTGTGAGCTACTTCCTCATCGTGGCGGATTTTGTGCAATACGGCCGCAGCGTGGGAATCAGTTGCGTGGCGCGCGGCTCGGCGGCCGGTTCGCTGGTCACCTATCTGCTGGAAATCGCCAACGTGGATCCCATCCGCTACAGCCTGCTGTTCGAGCGGTTTCTTAATCCTGAGCGCATCAGCCCGCCGGATATTGACATTGATTTCGCCGACGACCGGCGCGCGGACGTCATTGAGTATGTCCGGCAAAAATACGGCCGCGATTCGGTGGCGCAGATCATCACCTTCGGCACCATGGGCGCGAAGTCGGTGGTGCGCGACGTGGGGCGCGTGATGGGCCTGAGCTACGGTGAATGCGACCGCCTGGCCAAGATGATTCCCAACGAGCTGAAGATGTCGCTGGAAAAGGCCATCAAGCAGTCGCCGGAATTCAAGCAGGCCTACGAGACGGAGGAAACCACGCGCGAACTACTCGACACAGCGTTCATTCTGGAGGACCTCACGCGCAACTCCTCGGTGCATGCCGCCGGCGTGGTGATCGGCCCTGAGCCGCTGGTCAATTTGCTGCCGCTCAAGCAGGACGAGGACGGCACGATTGTCACTCAATACGCCATGAATCCCGTGGGCGAACTGGGCTTGCTGAAGATGGACTTCCTTGGGCTCAAGACGCTGACGGTCATTCGCAACACCTGCGACATGGTCAAGCAGACCAAGGGCGTCGAGTTGGACATTGATAACATTCCGCTCGACGACGCCAAGACCTACGACCTGCTCAACAAGGCCAACACCATTGGCATCTTCCAGTTGGAATCGGGCGGCATGCGCGACCTGTGCCGGAAGTTCCAGATCAGTTCCGTGGAGCACATCACCGCGCTGGTGGCGCTCTATCGCCCGGGACCGATGGACCTGATTCCGGACTTCATCAAGCGGCGTCATGGCGAGGTGAAAATCGAATATCCGCATCCGCTGCTGGAGCCGATTTCCAAGGAAACCTACGGCGTTCTGATCTACCAGGAACAAGTGATGCAGGCGGCGCAGATTCTGGGCGGCTACACCCTCGGCGGCGCCGATCTGCTGCGGCGCGCCATGGGCAAAAAGAAGCACGATGAAATGGCCAAGCATCGCGGCATTTTCGTCAAGGGCTGCAAGGAGAGGCACCACATTCCTGAGACCAAGGCCAATGAAATTTTCGATTTGCTGGAGAAATTCGCCGGGTACGGCTTCAACAAGTCCCACGCCGCCGCTTACGCGATTGTTGCTTACCAGACCGCCTACCTGAAGGCCAATTACCCGGTTGAATTCCTGGCGGCCAACATGACCAACGACATGAGCAACACTGAGAAACTCAGTGTGCTCATCGAGGAGTCGCGGAATTTTGGGGTGGAAGTTCTGGGCCCGGACATCAGTGAAAGCCAGGTGCAGTTCGCGCCCGCCCGGCGCAGCGCCAATCCAGAAAAGGAACAGTCCGCCTCGGAGGAGGTCATTCGCTTCGGGCTGGCGGCCATCAAGGGCGTCGGCGAGGTGGCGGTGCAAAGCATCCTATCGGCCCGCCAGGAGGGCGGGAAATTCAAGTCGCTGGAGGACCTGTGCGAGCGCGTGGACAGCCGCACAGTCAACCGCAAGGTGCTCGAAGCGCTGATCAAGTCCGGCGCCTGCGATTGCCTGGGCGAAACGCGCGCCACGATGTTTGCCCGGATTGATCGCGCGCTGGCGCGGGCCGCTGGCATTATTTCCGACCGGCAGCGCGGGCAGAACACGCTGTTTGGCATGCTGGAGGAAAAGGCCGTTGAAAAAGCCGAGCCGCATCCGCAGCTTCCCGAGTGGCCGCAGCACGAACTGCTCGCGCACGAAAAGGAACTGCTGGGGTTCTACGTCTCGGGCCATCCGCTCACGCCCTACGCCTCGCTTATAGAAAAGTACGCCCTGCACAAAACCGGGGCGCTGGCCCAGTTGCAAGGCAAGCCGATGACGCGCATCGCCGGGCTGGTAGCCGCCGTGCAGCAGGGGTTTTCCAAGAAAAGCGGCAAGCCCTACGCCATCCTGACGCTGGAGGATTTGGAAGGCTCGGTGCAGGTGCTCTGCATGAACGAGAACTTCGACAAGTACCGCGATCTGTTCGTGCCCAACAAGGCGCTCTTGATTGTCGGCGAAGTGAACAACAGCGAGGATCGCCCTAAAATATTCCCGCAGGAAATCATGCCGCTGGAGGACGCTCCCAAAAAATACACCAAACAGGTCCATTTCCGACTGCAAACCGCGCATCTGACGCCTGAAAACATCGAGGCGGCGAAGCGATTGACCGAGGCGCATCCGGGCAAGTGCCCGCTGTTCCTCTGCATGATGCGGCCCGGCGGCGGGTTTGTGTTTATTGAGGCGCACGAGCGGTATTCGGTTGCTCCATCGCACGAACTGCAAAAGGCCGTGGACGAGCAATTCGGCGAGCAGACGTATCACGTCAAGGTGGACACGGCGCTCCCGGAGAAAACCAACCGCTGGAAAAGCGCCCGGTCCAATGGCAACGGCGGCACCGACGATTAACGGTCACATTTTACTAAAACTGGCGTTCAGCCAAGTCTTTGCTAGGCTCCCGGCACGATGAAAAAAGCCGCCAAAGCCAAGGCACCCAAGGCACGCAGCGCCACTTCGGCCAAAGTGGAATTAGTTTCCTCCCCGACCGCCAAGCCTCTCCACCCGGTGGTTCCGCAAAAGGACCGGCGGCTGACGTTTGGCGACAAATGGGATTACGCTCCCGCTCCCGAAAGCGTGCCGGTCAAGATCGCCCCGCGCTATGATCTGTTCATCGACGGCAAATTCACCGCACCCAAATCCGGCGCCTATTTTCCCACGGTCAACCCGGCCACCGAGGGGAAACTTTCCGAAATCGCCCAGGCCGGCCCGCAGGACGTCGACCTGGCGGTGAAGTCCGCCCGGCGCGCTTATGACAAAGTGTGGAGCAAAATGCCCGGCAGCGAGCGCGGCAAATACCTCTATCGCATCGCGCGCATCATCCAGGAAAAATCCCGCGAACTGGCCGTCCTCGAAACCATGGACGGCGGCAAGCCGATCAAGGAAAGTCGCGATGTGGATTTGCCCCTGGTGGCGGCGCACTTCTTTTACCACGCCGGGTGGGCCGACAAGTTGAAGTATGCCTTTCCCGGGCGGACGCCGCGCCCGCTGGGCGTCGCCGGACAGATTATTCCGTGGAATTTCCCGCTGCTCATGGCCGCGTGGAAAATTGCCCCGGCCCTGGCCTGCGGCAACACGGTGGTTCTGAAGCCCGCCGAGACCACCAGCATCACCGCGATGCATCTGGCGCAGATTTTCCAGGAAGCCGGGTTGCCCGAGGGCGTGGTGAACATTGTCACCGGCGCGGGCGAAACCGGCGCGGCGCTGGTGAATCATCCGGACCTGGACAAGATTGCGTTCACGGGAAGCACGGAAGTCGGCAAGGCGATTGCGAGAGCAATTGCCGGTAGGGCGGGCAGTCCTCTGCCCGCCGCAACGCTGGATATAGCCAACCGACAGCGCGCACGGAGTGACGCGCTCTACCCAAAGATTCCCAAGCTCACACTCGAACTGGGCGGCAAAGCGGCAAATATCATTTTTGAAGACGCGCCTCTTGACCAGGCCATCGAGGGCATTATTTCGGGAATTTATTTCAACCAGGGGCATGTTTGCTGCGCAGGCTCGCGCCTGTTTGTCCAGGAAGGCATTTACGGTAAGGTCATCCGCAAACTGCGCGACCGCATCCAGACCCTGCGCGTGGGCAACCCGCTCGACAAGAACACCGACATCGGCGCGATCAATTCCAAGCCGCAGCTTGAGAAAATTAAAACCCTGGTGCAAAGCGGCGTGGACGAGGGAGCCGAGCTGGAGCAGACCCGTTGCGCGCTGCCGTCCAAGGGCTATTGGTTTCCGCCGAGCTTCCTGACCGGCGTCACCATGTCGCATCGCGTCGCGCAGGAGGAGATTTTCGGGCCGGTTTTGAGTGTGATGACCTTCCGCACGCCCGAGGAGGCCATCGAGCGGGCCAACAACACGCCCTTTGGCTTGAGCGCGGGCGTGTGGACCGACAAGGGCAGCAAGATATTCAAGATCGTCAACAAGCTGCGCGCAGGCGTCGTCTGGGCCAACACCTACAACAAGTTCGACCCGACCAGTCCGTTCGGCGGCTACAAGGAAAGCGGCTTCGGCCGAGAAGGCGGCGTGCAGGGCCTGGCGGCGTATTGTCGGGTGGAGTGATATGCC
>CALJZV010000396.1 GCA_937983475.1 uncultured Verrucomicrobiales bacterium | reverse complement strand
AAAACCGAAGAGATGGTGCGGCGGGTGATGGAAAAGAACGACGTGCCCTTTGTGGAGGTGCCCGATGAAGCCGCCTTTTACGCTCCCAAAATTGATGTTCAAATCTGGAGCGCCATCGGCCGCGAATTCACGATTGCCACCAACCAGGTGGACTTCGCCGTGCCCGCCAAGTTCGGCCTCACCTATCGCGACCGCGATAACACCGAGAAAACGCCGTTGTGTATTCATCGCGCGCCGCTCGGCACGCATGAGCGGTTCATCGGCTTTTTGATCGAACATTATGCTGGCAACTTCCCGCTCTGGCTCGCGCCGGACCAGGTCCGCGTCATCACGATTGGCGAGGACGACAAACTCATCGCTTACGCCAAGGAAATCGCCAATGAACTGCATCGGAACGAAGTCCGCGTCAGCACCGATTTCTCCGCCGACAACATCAAGGGCAAAATCGCCGACGCCGAAAAATCCAAGGTCCACACGATGCTCGTCATCGGCGGCCGCGACATGGACGCCGGCAATGTCAGCATCCGTCTCCACGGCAAAGGCCCTCAAGGCGCAAAGCCGAAAGCGGAAGTGGTGGCAGAGATTCTAGCAAGCATCAAAGAGCGAAAGGAATGAAATGATCAATGAAGGAAGCATTGGGCGCGTGTGGGGATTGATGCGACATCGGAAATCTTGCAGTTAGCCCAGGTTTCGCTGAGTGGAATAGAGGAACGAGCAAATCAGATCCAACTCTCAGCGCTCGAAACCGCTTCAAGACATGGAGAAAACATCCAACCCTTTGCTGAATCGATCCTGACTTGGATTAAAGGCATAGACTCAAAGGCAAGATGGGGCAAATTCGGTTTGTGGACACTTTGTTTATGGCAACTGGAGGCTCAATTGTTGGATTTGGGCGAAAAGCAACTTGCCGCGCAAGTGATCAAAGAAATGCCTTCAGGTGAAAACAAATCACACCTCAAACAAAATTTTGAGACTTGGCCCCATAAAGGCACGTAATTACCCTCGCGCTCGCGTCGCGTTACTCCAAAGCTGACGACCATCTCATGAAAGTTGTACTCGACACCAGTATACTTGTGGCTGCGGCCCGTTCGCGGCAGGGCGCGAGCTATGCGTTGGTCAATTCAATTCCAACGAACGCTTTCCAACTCTGCCTTTCGGTGTCGCTTTACACCGAATGGCAGCAGGTGCTGACTCGCGCAGAGAACCTGGCCCCGGGCCGAACGGTCGAGGATACGCGAAACTATTTGCGTTATCTCGCCAGTCTGTCGCATTTGCAGGAGATTCACTTTCTCTGGCGTCCGTTTCTGCGTGATGCGGATGATGACATGGTTTTGGAACTCGCATTTGCAGCCGGTTGCCGCCATATTGTGACCCATAACGTGAAGGATTTTCATGGTTGCGAAGAGCTTGGCGTTACTGCGATCCCGCCCCGTGAATTCCTCAATTTAATACGACAAGCATTATGAGCACGCTAACCATCGAATTACCGGACTCGCTGAAAAAGACGATTGAAGACATCGCAGCCAAAGAGGGATATTCGGTGAGCCAATTTCTCGCCAGTGCTGCGGGCGAAAAACTTGCCGCGATGATGACGATGGATTACTTGCGCCGCGAAGCTGCTGCCGGACGCCGGGAAGATTTTGAGAAGTATCTGGCTGCTTCACCGGATGTTCCGCCGATGCCGGGTGATGAGTTGTGATTTAAGTTTCCGATTTGGGAACTCAAAGCCCGCATTGATTATGCCAGGGAGATCGTCAACGAACTGCACCGGAACGAGGTTCGCGTCAGCACTGACTTCTCTGCCGACAACATCAAAGGCAAAATTGCCGACGCCGAAAAATCGAAGGTCCACACGATGTTCGTCGTGGGCGGCCGCGACATGGACGCCAGCAACGTGAGCATCCGTCTCCACGGCAAAGGCTCGCAAGGCGCCAGGCCCAAGGCCGAGGCGATTGCTGGAATTCTGGCAACCATCAAGGAGCGCCGGGCGTAGCACAGTGGAAACGCGCGGCATGACTGAGCGTTTCATTGGCTGAGTCATTGGCTCATGCCTGCTTTTGCTTGGGGGCGAGCTTCGTAAAAAATACTGCCGTCGCACATGGGCTCATTTTGTGCTAAGTAGGGACCATGAACTTCATCACATTGTCGAATCGCCGGAGGTTTCTCTCCCGGATGACCACCGGCGCGATGCTGTTAAGCGCGCCGGGCCTGTTCGCTGCGGAACTGGTCCGCACGCCTCGCCAGACCGAAGGCCCGTTTTATCCCGACAAGCTTCCCTTGGACACCGACAATGACCTGCTGATCATTAATGACGCCATTACCCCGGCGATTGGCGACATCACTTGGCTTTCCGGGCGCATCCTCGACAAGCGGGGCGAGCCGGTGCGCAATGCCACGGTGGAAATCTGGCAGGTGGACAACCGCGGTGTATATCTGCACAGCGGCAGCGCCGGCGCTGAAAAGCGGGACGCGCACTTCCAGGGATTTGGACGATTCCTCACCGGCGCCACCGGCGAATATTTGTTTCGCACCATCAAGCCGGTGCCGTATCCGGGCCGCACACCGCACATACACTTCGCGGTGAAGGTTCGGGGGCGGGATTCCTTCACTACGCAATGTTACGTCAAGGGCGAGCCGCAGAATGAGCGCGATTTTGTCCTGAACAACATCCGCGACAAAAGAGCCCGCGAGTCGGTCATTGTTCCCTTTGAACCCATTCAAAACTCCCGCCTCGGCGAACTGTCCGCGCGGTTTGACATCGTGCTGGGCTTCACGCCCGAAGCGTAAATCGTGGCTCCATTCCGTTGCACGTAAAGTAAAGGGGTCGCGCGTGTTCGCGCGGCCTGCGCCTGGAGGTTCACGCCTGGATGAACGCCTATCCGGCATGGCGCGCCGCCGACGGCTGGCCGTCGGCGGCCGATGTCCCTACCTGGCGCATCCGGACTGGCTCAACCGCATCGCCCGGGGCGAGACCTACGACGGCAAGGATTATTCGTTCGACCCAAGCCATGCGGTGGTGCAGGCGCCTGTGCAGGCAGTTGAGCTGGGTTGAAGCTGTTTCGGGTCGGTTTGGGGTTTAATTTTGCGGTTTTCGGTGTTGTCGGAACCGGCTTGCCCGGACTACGTTTTGCCCAAAAAGGACTCCTGGATGCGCAGATTCATAATATTAGTGGCCCCTGAAAGGGCTTCCATTGGTGAGCATTGCGGCTCCGTTGGCTGTTTTTTAATAAAATGAAAACTGTTGGCATCATTCCCGCGCGGTTTGCCTCAACCCGGTTTCCCGGCAAACCGCTGGCGCTCATTTCCGGCAAGCCGCTCATTCAGCATGTGGTTGAGCAATGCCTCAAGGCCCGGTCGCTCGCGGAGGTCATTGTGGCCACCGACGACGAGCGCATTGCCGAAACCGCCCGCAAGTTCTGTCGCGTGGAGATGACCCGCGCCGACCATCCCAGCGGCTCCGACCGCATCGCCGAGGTGGCGGCCCGGTGCGACTGCGACGCGGTGGTCAATGTGCAGGGCGACGAGCCGTTGATGGACCCGCAGGTGATTGACGCTGTGGCCAACGCGTTGGCCGACAGTGAAATGTCCACCGCAGCGACGCCGGTGCGCGACCTTGCCGAGTATGATAATCCCAACGCGGTAAAAGTGGTTGTCAGTGTCGCGGGGCGCGCCTTATATTTCTCCCGGCGTACGGTTCCGTATGTCCGAGATGCCGCCAGTCGTTCGGCTGCCGAACAGTTGGCGGCGTTTCCTTTTTTGAAGCATCTGGGCATATACGGATACCGTCGCGAGGCGCTGCTGCGGTTGGTGAGCTGCCCGGTGTCGCCGCTGGAATCGGCGGAGAAGCTTGAGCAGTTGCGCGCCCTGGAAAACGGCATCGCGATTGCCGTGGTGCGGGTGAATTATGACAGCGTGGGCGTGGATGCGCCGGAGGACGTGGCGCGGGTGGAGGCGTTGTTGCGAGGTTAAATGGTTAAACCGTTGAATGGTTGAATCGTCATAAGCCTGTCGCATGCGGCAACAGGCGTTTTAACGATCAAACAATGTAACCATTCAATAAATAAACGGCTTCAGTAAGAACCCATGAAATACATTTTTGTCACAGGCGGTGTGGTGAGTTCGCTCGGCAAAGGCCTGACGGCCGCCGCGCTGGGCACGCTGCTGGAAAACCGCGGCCTCAAGGTCACGATCCAGAAGTTTGATCCCTACCTCAATGTGGACCCGGGCACAATGAGTCCCTACCAGCACGGTGAGGTATACGTGCTGGACGATGGCGCCGAGACCGACCTTGACCTGGGCCATTACGAGCGATTCACCAACGTCAACCTCACGCGGCTGAACAACCTCACCAGCGGCCAGGTGTACCAGACCGTGCTCGACAAGGAGCGCCGGGGCGATTACCTCGGCAAAACCGTCCAGGTCATCCCGCACGTCACCGACGAGATACAGAACCGCATTCACCAGCTTGCCGCGCAATCCAAGTGCGACGTGGTCATTACCGAAATCGGCGGAACGACGGGCGACATCGAGGGGTTGCCGTTCCTGGAGGCCATCCGGGAGTTCGCCCTGGAAGCCGGGCCGAACAATGTGGTGTTCCTGCACGTCACCTACGTGCCCTTCATCAAGGCCGCTGGCGAATTAAAAACCAAGCCGACCCAGCAGTCGGTCGCCAAGCTGCGCGAAATCGGCATTGCGCCGCACATCCTCATCTGCCGCTGCGAAAAGCCGCTGGACAAGGAGCTGCGCCAGAAAATCTCGCTCTTCTGCAACGTGCCCTACGAGGCGGTCATCGAGGAGAAGGACGTGGACCACAGCATTTATGAAGTGCCGCTGATGCTCCAGCGCGAGCGCCTGGACGAACAGGTCTGCAAACTGTTGCAACTCGATACCCGGCCCGCGGACATGGCTCCGTGGCAGGACATCATCCGCAAGCTCATTGCGCCTCGCCACCGCGTTCGCGTTGGCGTGGTCGGCAAGTACATCGAGCTTCAGGACGCCTACAAGTCGGTTTACGAGGCGGTCATCCACGGCGGCATTGCCAACGATTGCGGCGTGGAAATTGTCAAGGTGGACGCCGAGGACATCGAGCGGGACGGCGCGGAAAAGGTGCTGGGCGGTTTGGGCGGCGTGCTGGTTCCAGGCGGCTTTGGTGAGCGGGGCATCGAGGGCAAGATTGCCGCCGCGAGGTACGCCCGCGAAAAGAAACTGCCCTATCTGGGCCTCTGTCTGGGAATGCAGATTGCCACCATTGAATATGCCCGGAACGTGCTCAAGCTGGACAAGGCGCATTCGACGGAGTTTGACCCACAGACGCCGCACCCGGTGATCGCGTTGCAGGAGGAGCAGCGCAAGGTGGCCAAGAAAGGCGGCACCATGCGGCTGGGGCTTCAGCCTTGCGAACTGAAGACCGGTTCGCTGGCGGCGCAGCTTTACGGCGCTTTTT
>CALJZV010000395.1 GCA_937983475.1 uncultured Verrucomicrobiales bacterium | reverse complement strand
CGCCATACGATACAGTATTTCTGAAAGCTGTTTTGTGCCATGTACTGCTGAAACCCTACTAAAGATCTATTTTTTTCTCATCGAAAAAACCGGCGCTCGCTCAACAAGGCCTTCCCACCCGACGTTCCAAGGCGACGGCTTTAATATTTCTTGGAGAATTTCTTTTTCGACGCTTCGTCATCCACGGGTTTTTCCTCCGCGCCGGCGGCGTCGACGATCTTGCCGGCTTGCGATGACGGCTCGGCTTGTCCGGTGGATTTGCCGGAAGCCGCAGCGGGCTTGGAAACCGCTTCGACAAACGCCATGCGAAGACTGGTGAGGCTTTGCTTGAGCAGTTGGTCCTCGCGGGCATCGAGGTTGCCGCGGGTTTTGACTTCGATCATTTCGAGCTGGTCGATGAAGAAACGGGCGCTTTCCAAATCCTGGAGCAGCTCGCCGGTCTCGGGGTGGGGCATCCGGCCCAAAAACATGAAGGCCATGTTGGTGTTTTGAACAATCATGTTGGCGAACAAGGCCGACATGATTTCCTCGCGGCTGGCGGAATGCGGGGCGTCATCGGAACGATCAATCATGCTGCTTACTTTTCCTCTGTTGGCTGATTTCGGCCATCAAAAAATGAATGAGGTGCTTGAGGCGCGGCTCGACGTCCACCGTTTCCAGAATGGTCTGGCGTTCGGCCGGGCTGGGCAGCATGGCGCAGGACACCAGGTCCGCGACCTGGTCGGCGTCTTCCAAAGCATCCAGATAATGGACGACGTCCTTGACCGAAAGCATCGTTGGCTGCTTGCCCTTTTTTTTGCCCGGGGATTTGCTCTTCACGTGCCACCCCAGCTCGATGCGCTCGGCCACCAGGTCGCGCACCTTGGCCAGCAGGGCATCCACAGTGACATTATCGGTATGGGGCGCCTGCAACGGGGTAATGGCGTGAACCCGGTAGGGCTTGTAGCGGACAATCCTCCCGAGCTGCACCCGGCTCATGCCCTGAAGGATTAAGTGGGATGTGCCATCGGTGTTATCCACCGCCACCCGGATGAAGCCCAGTCCGGCGATTCGGCTGGGGGTTTCCCTGTGTCGGCCCGGCCGCTGCATGGCGACAATGAACATCC
This sequence comes from uncultured Verrucomicrobiales bacterium, assembly GCA_937983475.1. Classification (GTDB taxonomy): domain Bacteria; phylum Verrucomicrobiota; class Verrucomicrobiia; order Limisphaerales; family JACDHS01; genus CALJZV01. The sequence goes on along the minus strand of CALJZV010000395.1, from coordinate 8,183 downwards.
GGTGTGAGGTCAGCGAGTCGTGGAGCATCTGCCGATAGCGCGGCTCGAAGACGTACAGGGGCAACAAGGCCTGAGGGAAAAGAGTGACGTTGGGCAACGTCATCACGGGCACGTTGGAGGGAATTTCCATGAACAAAATGTAGTCCCGAGCGTCCATTGTGCAAGCGGAGGGGGCTTGCCAAAATCGCCTTCTTCGCACAAGGTTCCAAAAAATTATGCAAAACAAGAACGCGCTTTTGATTTTCGTGGTGATCCTGGCCGTTGCCTTTGGCATCGGGCTGATCGTGGTGAACAACAAGTCCAAGGAGGAGAAGCAAAAAGACACGGCTCACATTACCACCCTTTCGAATGAAGTGGTCCAGACCCGGGGCAAGCTCGAAGAGCAAAAGAGCGTCAATATGACGCTGGAGAGCAATTACAGCCAGCTTCAGGGCAGCTTCAGCCAGCTCAAGTCTGAAGCTTTGGCGGTGTCCAACAAACTGGCCGCCACCGAGAAACAACTTGGCGACACCGCCACCACCCTCGCCAAGACCGAAGCCGATGTCAGGGCGGCTCAGGAGGAAATCGCCCGGCGGGATGCCCGCATCGCTGAACTGGAGGGACAGAACGACGACCTGACCAAAAAGATGGTGGACCTCAATTCCGCCTTGGGGAACCTAGAGAAGCAGATTGCCGACACTGAGCGCAAGCTCGCCGCTTCGGAGGGTGACCGCGAATTTCTCCTGAAGGAATTGAAGCGGTTGCAGGCCGAAAAAGCCGAGCTGGAGAAGCAGTTCAATGATTTGGCCATCCTTCGGGAGCAGGTGCAGAAGCTCAAGGAGGAACTCTCCATTGCCCGCCGCCTGGAATGGATTCGCCGCGGCATTTACGGTTCGCAGGGCCAGAAAGGCGCCGAGCGGCTGGTGGCGCCCACGCTCACCAAGCCCGTCGAAAAAAGCCCCGATTTGGAGGTCGAAATCAAGCAGGACGGCGGTGTGAAAATTCAATCCACCAACGCCCCCTCCGCGACGCCGCGACAATAAGGTTTCGCCAAGGACGAGGCTGGTTTACTTTTCTGGGCCCAGGACGCCGCCAGCGCGCTCTGGGCCCAAAATGTTGATGGCCAATCCGTCCAATTTGCTCGTGGATTCCCACGGCCGTGTCATGCGCGACTTGCGCGTGAGCGTCACCGACCGGTGCAATTTTCGCTGCCTCTATTGTTTGCCCGAAACCGAGGCGGCGGAGCATTTCTACCGGGGCCGTTGGGGGGCATTGCCCCAATCCAAGCCCATTGTTCGCCAATGGCAGCCGCAGCAGAACATCCTCTCCTTTGAGGAAATTGAAAGAAGTGTGAGGATTGCCGTCGGGCTGGGCATTGAGAAAATCCGGCTGACGGGCGGCGAACCGCTCCTGCGGCAGCAACTGGATGTTTTGGTGGAAAAACTGGCGCGCATCCCGGGCATCACGGACTTGGCGCTGACCACCAACGGGTTTTTATTTCCTCAAAAGGCGCGGGCGCTCCGCGATGCCGGCCTGCGCCGGGTGAGCTTCAGCCTCGATTCGCTGGACCGGGACAATTTCCGGAAAATCACCGGAACCGACGGCCTGGGCTCCGTGCTGGAAAGCATCGAGCTGGCGTTGTCGTTGGGGCTCAACCCGGTGAAGGTCAACGCCGTGGTCATTCGCGGCATCAACGACCAGGAGATCGAAAACCTGGCCGACTTTGCCCGGCGCAAGGGGATCCAGTTCCGGTTCATTGAGTTCATGCCGCTGGATTCGCGCCGAGCCTGGCAGAAGGATCTGGTGGTTTCGGGCCGGGAGATAATGGAGCGGCTTCGGGCTCGCTTCGCCATTCAGCCCGTTCAATCAACGCATCCTTCGGAAACCGCGCGGCGATGGGCTTTTGCCGATGGGCCCGGCGAAATCGGCATTATTGCGCCGGTGAGCGAACCGTTCTGCGGCCATTGCAACCGGTTGCGGCTGACCGCCGACGGCAAGCTGCGCACCTGCCTGTTCAGTCAAGTTGAGCATGACCTGAGGGAGCGCGTGCGGAACGGCGAGTCCGATGAGGCGTTGAAGGCGTTTATCAGGGGCGTTGTTCTGCAAAAAGAAGCCCGGCATCACATCGGGGAGCCGGACTTCAAGCAGCCGGAGCGGACCATGAGCTGCATTGGCGGTTAAGGTTGGCCGGTGACGCAAAGCCGGTTGCCAAATGGAAGCGGGCTTATAAAATTTGAGCGTTATTGGAGAAGATGACTTATGCCGACGTACGAATACACCTGTTCCAAATGCGATCATCAGTTTGAGCTGTTCCAATCGATGAAGGACAAGCCCTTGGACATCTGCCCCAAGGACCTGTGCTGCCAGAAGCGCTGGGGCAAGGGCAAGGTGCGGCGAATGATGGGCAGCGGCGCGGGGCTGATTTTCAAGGGCAGCGGCTTTTACATCACCGATTACCGGAGCGAAGGCTACAAGCAGGCGGCCAAGAAGGAATCCGGGGGCGGCGAGGCCAAGCCCGCCTCGTCCGGCGCTGCCGCCAATTCGGCAACCAAATCCGAGTCCAAACCAGCCTCGACCAAACCCGCAAAGTAGGGTGCCCCACCGACGAGTAAGGATTTTGGAGGTTGTGAAAAAGATTGCCTTCGAGGCCGCTTCTGCTAAATCCCTCTCCGAACTAACCGAAAGGGTTCTATGTATAAATCAATGATGAAACTGTTGGCCGCGGGCCTCGTTGCCGCCTTTGTTGCGGGCGCGTCCCTGCCGGTCAATGCTCAGGAAAAAGAACGCAAAATGCCGTTCAACGGCAAAATCGTGTCGGTGGACAAGTCCGCCAAATCGTTGGTGATCGGCAAGCGCACGTTCCATGTCACCGCGCAGTCCGAAATCACCAAGCAGGGCAAGGCGGCCACGCTGGATGACGCCCAGATTGGCGAGATGGCTGGCGGCTCCTTCGTGGACAAGGAAGGCAAGCTGGAAATCGTCAAGGTCCGGTTTGGTCCCAAGCCCGAAGGCGAAGCGGTGGCAGGCGAGAAAAAGGAAGAAAAAGAGGCCGGTTCCAAGAAAAAGTAATCGACCCAACCGCAGTTATATTTCCTCACAAGGCAGGCTCACCAAGCCTGCCTTTTTTATTTTATTGCGAGGCAGTTTTCCTCTCGGCCTCAAGACCTCACGAACGCCACCAGCTTCGGCCTCCCTCCGGGGCGCTGCCTTCCTGGGTGTTGCGGATGAGCAAATGGCTGCGGGCAATTTCCAGCGCCATGATCATTTCGTCATAGCTTTGGAAACGCTCGCCGGGTTCCTTGGCCATGGCTTTTCCGATGGCATTGCTGGTTTCCTCGGAAATGTCGGGCACCACCTGGTTGGGCGGGGTCAATGGCGTATAAACATGGGCCTCGACCAGCGCTTCCACGGTAGGCGCTTCAAAGGGCACATGGCCGGTCAGCGCATGATACAGGGTGCCGCCCAGGCTGTACATGTCGGAAAGAAAGGTCTCGGCCTCGCGCTTGATTTTCTCGGGGGCCACGTAGTAGGGCGTGCCCCAGACGGAATTTTCATCGCCCACGCCGGTGTCCGCTCCGCGCGCCAGGCCAAAGTCCACCAGCTGGGGCTCGCCCTCGGCGTTGAACAGAATATTGCCCGGCTTGATGTCGCGGTGAAGCAGGTCGTTCTGAAGGGCCTTGTCGAGAGCCGAGGCCATTTTGATGCCGACATCCAAAACATTGAGCTCCGGCACGGTGCCTTCCCGCTCGATCCAACTGTCCAGGCTGCCGCGGTCGGCCAGCTCCATGGCCAGGTACACCTGCCCGTCGCAGACATCGAAGGTGTAGATGTGGATGATGTTGGTGTGATTGAGCGCCGCGCCCGCCCGGGCCTCGCGGAAAAAGCTGTCCATGATCTCCGGGTCGGCAGCCATCTCGGGCTTGAGCAGTTTGATGGCGACTTCGCGGTGGAGGTTCAGGTCGTAGGCGCGAAAGACCGTGCCCATGCCCCCGGAAGCGATGACCGCGCGCAGCTCGAACTGGCGCAGGTTGAGTGGGGCCATGACCGGATGCCCGCATTTGGAGCAGGGAACGGTCTCCATCGGGGGAAGGTCGCCGGGGATGAAATTTTTGACCTTGCAGCCCCCGCACTCGACCATTTTCAATGGCTTACTCACGCGGGGATAATAACATCGGCGTAATTCATCACAAGCCCGGACAACCCCTCAGGGAGACTCCGTGCTGCCTTTGAAATTGTTCCAAACTTACTTGCGGGGCGACGAAGCCTTGGGCTTGGAAGCGTTTGGAGCCGGCACAAGCCCATCCTTGCCTTCCGTGAGCCAATCCAGCGTGAACCGCGCGAAGGTGAGGGTGCCGGGCGACTGCTCCTCGCGTCGCTCATAGAGGCACGCGATGGTTTTGTCCGGCAACACGGCCAGGCTCGAATAGGCCGAGCTGCCGGCGTTCAGCGTCCTGGCCACCGGCCAGGTCTTGCCCTCGTCATAGCTGAGGCGGACGGTCATGTTGCGCCGCTGCGATTCGTCGGCGGGGTTGGAGAAGAGAATCCGGCTTTTCTCGCCCTTCTCCGGCCAGGTGTAGCGCAGGATGCTGGCCTGGCAGACGGGCTCGATCAGCTCGGGATGATCCTTGGGCGCGCTCCAGGTGATGCCGCCGTCGCGGCTGAAGGAATGCGCCCGGCGTGCTGTGCCCGCATAGGAGCGCATATCCATGAGCAGGGTGCCTTTCCCATCGGCCAATTCGACAACCTGGCATTCGTTGACCTTGGGGCGAATCAAGCCGCCCAGCTTCCAGGTTTTGCCCCGGTTATCGCTGTAAATGACATGCGAGCCATGAAAGTCCTCGCCGCCCGGATAACTGTGGTCGCAGGGAATGACCAGGCGGCCCACGTGGGGCCCGTGCCGGAGTTGAATGCCCACGCCCGGGCCGGTTGCGTACCAGCCCCAGGAGGGATCCTTGGTGGTTCGGGTGATTTCCTCCGGCTTGGACCAGCGTTGGCCGTCATCGGTGCTTGATGAAACCCAGACCGTGCGCGTGCCGACGGCCTTGGAAGCGATGATGTCCTTTTCGCGGTCCTGGCCGAGGTTGTGGGTCAGCAGCAGCCAGATGGTGCCGGTGCGCTCGTCAATGACCGGACAGGGATTGCCGCAGGTATTCGTGCCATCATTCCAGATTATTTCCTGCGAACTCCAGGTCAGGCCGCCGTCGGTGGAGCGCTTGATCAGCAGGTCGATGTCGCCGGTGTCCGAGCGGCTGTTTTTGCGCCCCTCGCAGAACGCCAGCAAGGTGCCCTTGGGCGTGGCGATCAACGCGGGAATCCGATAGGTGTGATAACCGTCCGTCCCGTTGACAAACAGGTCGGTTTGCATCAGCGCGGTCTCCGTCCCTTGTAGGGCCAGCGAACAAAGGAATCCAAAAAGCCAGCCGGCGCGCCGCAGGAGCAGGATGTTCATGGCTGGAAAACTTAGCGAAGGGGCAGCGGTGAACACAATCCAAGAAAAGGACCCGTTTTGAGAGCGGGCGCTTCACGCACTGTTCTTGATTCAGTCTGTGATTCTGATGATTGGCGCGAAAAGTAGGGGCAGGCGTCCGCGCCTGCCTCTTTTTTAAAGAATTTGCCCTCTCGCCCCACGCCGGCGAGAAGTCAGATTTTTAGAGACTCTGCCCGTTGTGATGGAATGCCTCTGCTACTTTGGTGGCCGCTTGATCGTTCATTTCAGAACAAGTCATGAAAAGGGCCTCCTACAAGAACCTTTGAAGTTTGGGCGTCAAACCGGTAGGTTTCCGCCAGTTATGGCTGAAGGCGCTGTCGCAAAAATGAAGCAAATGCTGGCCGATGTGTCCGCGATGTGGGAGGAGCGGTGGGCCGTTTCAGGCCAGACACGACTGTCTCCCTGGCAGCGGCTGGTCCGTTTTGGCGTGTTTGTTGTGCGCAGTTTTGGGCGCAACCGCTGCCCGATGCGCGCCGCGTCGCTGGCCTACTCCACGCTGTTGGCACTGGTGCCGTTGTTTGCTGTGGCCATCAGCATTTCCACAAGCCTGCTCAAGACCGACCAGGGCCGCGAGCATATCCAGCAGCTCATCAACACCGTCATCGCCAAGGTCGCGCCGCAACTGGACCTGACCACCAACTGGGAGGACAACCGCCGGGGCGAGGTGGTGGAAACGATTCATTCCTCCATTCAAAAAGTGCAGAGCGGCGCGCTGGGGGTGACCGCCGTGGTGGTGCTGGTGTTTATTGCGATTTCCATGCTGAGCCGGATTGAGCAGGCGCTCAACGACATCTGGGGCGTGGCGCGCGGGCGCTCCTGGTTTGCGCGCATTATCCAGTATTGGGCGGTCATCACGCTGGGCCCGATGCTCCTGCTGGCGGCAATGGCTTTGAGCGCGGGACCGTTTTTTGAAACAACCCAGCGGCTCTCGGAGCAGTTCCCTTTCCTGTTGCTGGTGCAGGCGATGCTGGCGCCCGTGGTTCTGATGCTGTTTTTCTCCGCGTTTTATTTTTTGATGCCCAACACCCGGGTGGAATGGCGCGCGGCGCTCATCGGGGGCGTGGTTGTTGGCTGGCTGCTGTATCTCACCAACTTGTTCCGCGGCTTTTATGTCGTTCACGTCGTCCTCCCAACCCAGCTGTGGGGCAGCTTGGGAACGGTGCCGATCTTCCTCATCGGCCTTTATTTTTCCTGGATCATCCTGCTCTTTGGCGCCCAGGTGGCTTACGCCTACCAGAACCGCCGCACCTATTTCCAGGCGAAGGAGGCCGAGCATGTGCATGAACGCGGGCGCGAGTTTGTCGCCTTCCGCATCATGGCGCTGATTGGCGAGCGGTTTGAAAAGGGCCTGGCCCCGCCCACGATCACGCAAATTGCCGAATCTCTCTCCGTGCCCAGCCGGTTGGTGAGCCTGGTGATGAAGCCGCTGCTGGAGCGGCACCTGGTGGTGGAATCGGCGGCTGAAAAATCGGAAATCGCCTATGTGCCCGGCCGTCCTTTGGAGAAAATAAACTGCGAGGACATTCTGGATGCCATGCGCGCGGGAATCGGCCACGGGGTTTCCACGCGCGACGAGCCGGCCCGCCGCCAGATCGAGGAGGAGTTCGACAAAATACTCGAGGCCGAGCGCGAAACCGCCTGCCATATCACGCTGGCGGACCTGGTGCGCAAACGTCAGGGTTAAACCGTCGTTGCGGCGCGCTTTATTTTCGCGCGGTTTTTTTCTGCGCGGCGTAGCCCCTGGCAGGCTCCCCGTTGTCTTTTAATTTCCCGCAACTCCAGAGCAGGCCCCGCGAGATCAGGTCGAGGTACACTTCGTTGTCCATTTCTTCGTTGAAATGCCCCAGTGAAGTGCCAAAAACGCGGGCTTTGCCGTAGGTGTTGACCCAGATGCAGGCGTGGTCTTTCTGGCTGCGCACGCCGTAGGCCTGCGCCAGCGGAATGCAGTCCGGCCAGAGTTTTTCAATTTCGTACAATTCGCCGTTGGGCGTCTTCCAGGTCGCGGGAAACTGTTTCATCACCGGATGCCCGGGCCTGAGGTTCTTCACCTCGACCGCCACGCGCTGCTGGTGGCGAAAGGAACTCACACCAAGAAGCTTTCTCCATTCGTCCGTGTCCGCATCGCGATAACTGTGAATGGAACAATGAATGACCACCGCGGGAACACCTTCATGGTGCGCCTTGGCCGCGCGCTCCACAAACAGCTTGTTGGTCACCATGCCAAAGCACTCGTTGTGGACGATGACGTCGAACCCTTTGGCCCAATCCGGCTTCTCGTAGATGCTCACGTGATGGTCCTTGGAGTCGCCGCCCTCGTGCAGCACCGTCCAGCGCACATTGGCCCGGGCGCTGATGCCGTTGGTCAGGATCTGCTTTTGATTCTCGTAATCATGGCAGCAGCCGCCGGTGATCAGCAGCGCGTGCAGTGGCTTGGCCGCCTGGCTTTGCAGGGCGAAGGCCATCAGTAAAATGAAAGCCGCCCGAAGTGTGAATCGGGCGCGTCGGCGCGACAAAACAGGAATCGTGTTGACCATATATTTCCTCATTGGATGCGGGTGAGCGTCGGTAGGTTTCAGTAAAGTAATAAAATCAGATGTCACACAGCTTCACGGCTTGGTTGAGCGACGCGATTTTGTCGCGTGTGGGAATGAATTCCTGGCCGACAAAGCCCTTGTAGCCGGTCTCGGCGATGGCGCGCATCACCGCCGGATAGTTG
>CALJZV010000394.1 GCA_937983475.1 uncultured Verrucomicrobiales bacterium | reverse complement strand
GCCCAGTGCCTGCGGATTTTTGCGAATGGCAGTTTGATTGGCGATGATGGCGGCGTTGGTTTCGCCGGACTGAATGTAGGCGCGGGCCAGCATCGCGTGGACATCGCCGGGCCCCTGGGGATGACCGGCGGCTTTCTGGAGCAACTCCAGCGCGGGTTGTGTTCGGTTGGCCTGGAGAAGGCGATGGGCCGTTTCAATTCTCAAGTTAGGCTGGCTGGTGTCGGCCTTGGCCGCGCGAAGGTAGTCCTCAGGCGCATCTTCGGGCGGGCCACTCAGTTCATGACTGATGCCGGCAGCGTAACGCGCAAAAGCTTCGGCGCGCGGCTCGGCAGGAACCGAACCCAGGGAAGATGGCGCAGGACGTTTTTGGGGAAAATCAGGGCCCGGAAGTCGGTGTGGGCCTTTGCAACCGCAAGCCAATATCCCTCCGGCCAAGACACCAATCAGGAGGAATATGGCTCGTGGAATCATGCGGTGGAAAAGGAACGAACAGCGCAGCCCCAAAGGAGAGCTGCGCTGTCAAAATGCCTGATAACTCGCCGAAACGTGGGGCAGAGATTACTTCTGCCAAGTGCGTTTCTTGTGGCGGTTGGCGCGAAGCTTCTTGCGCCGCTTATGCTTGTTGATCTTGGCTTTTCTACGTTTTTTCAGCGAACCCATACGTTATGTTTTGCGTTCAATATACTACTTTGTTCAGCGGGTATTCAATAATTCCTTCAGCTCCCGCCGCTTTGAGCTGTGGAATAAACTCTCGAACGATGTGTTCGTCAATAATCGTTTCTACGGCCACCCAACCTTTTTGGCTCAATGTGGAGATGGTTGGGTTGCGCAACGCCGGCAAAGTTTCGAGCAAACGGGCCAAGTTTTTCTCCTCGATGTTCATCTTCAGGCCGACTTTGGCCTCGGCCTCCAGAGCGCCGCGCAGCAGCATGGCCATGGTTTCAATTTTCTTGCGCTTCCACTCGTTTTTCCACGAATCGTGGTTGACAATGAGGCGCGGCGTGGAGGTCAGGAGGGTGTCCACAATGCGAAGCTTGTTGGCGCGCAGGGAGGAAGCGGTCTCGGTGATCTCCACGATGGCGTCCACCAGTTCGTGAGCCTTGACCTCGGTCGCGCCCCAGGAAAATTCAACTTCGGCTTTAACGCCGTGGCTGGCCAGCCATTTTTTGGTCAAATTGACGACCTCGGTGGCAATGCGCTTACCCTCGAGGTCCTTGACGCTCTGCACTGGGGAATTTTCTGGAACAGCCAGCACCCAGCGGGCCGCCTGACGGGTGGCCTTGCTGAAGAGAAACTCACCCACCTCATGCACATCGGAGCCGTTTTCCTTTACCCAGTCATGGCCGGTGATGCCGCAGTCCAGGTATCCGTGCTCGACGTAACGGCTGATTTCCTGCGCCCGGATAAGGCGGATTTCCATTTCCTTGTCGTCCACGTAGGGAACATAGGAACGACTGCTGATCTGGATGTTGAAGCCCGCCCGGCCCATTTTTTCAATGGTCGCCTCCTGCAGGCTGCCCTTGGGCAGGCCCAGCCTGAGAATGTGATTATGGTTGTTCTTCATGGCGCTTGTCGCGTTTAGCCTTGGCGCGGGAATACTTTTTGGCCGAGTCCTTCACGCGCGTGGCCGGATTGATTTGCCATTGTCGGCGCGGGAAAGCGATTTTTTTCTTTGCGGCCTTTTTCTTCATCGGAGGCAAATCGCGCTTACATTTTCCACAAGGCGTGACGTCCCTGGACTTTCACCCGTCCAGATGCCAGCGCGGCGACGCATGCGGGGTATAATTTTCTTTCGGCCTGTTGAATGCGTTCGTGCAGGGTTTCTGCGGTGTCCCCAGGAAGCACCGGGACAGTTTCCTGCGCGATGATCGGACCAGTGTCCACGCCCTGATCCACGAAATGCACCGTGCATCCGGTGACTTTGACGCCGTAATCGAGCGCCTGCTTCCAGGCCGCCAGGCCAGGAAACGCCGGTAGAAGCGAGGGGTGAATGTTTACAACGCGGTTTTCAAAAACACGCAGGAACTCGCCCTTGAGAATCCGCATAAACCCGGCCAGCACCACCAGGTCCACCTTGGCGTCGCGCAAGGCAGCGATAACTGCCAATTCGGCCTGCTCGTCCAGCTTGGTGCGAAACTTGCCCGGAGGAACGTGCCGCGCGTCAAGGCCGCGCTCGCGGGCGCGCTCCAGGATGCCTGCGTCAGGAACATCGCTCAGGACAATGGCGATGTCGGCGGGGATTTTTGCTGCGGCGCAAGCCTCGGCGATGGCCACCATGTTGGAGCCTTTGCCGGATCCCAGAATGCCCAAACGGTAAGGTGCAGACGAATTCACGCGCCTTTCTTGTCTCAGATTGCCGCGCATCGCAAGCCCAGGATGACTTCGCTAATCCTGGCTTCGACGTGTAACGCGGGCCTCGGGACGGCTTGCTTGTTTCATCGCTCGACTGTTTTCCAACACTCTGCTACTGACACCGCGTGACTGAAATGTCCGCCAACCTGCCAGGAACGAAGGCCGCATCAAAGCCGGAACAACCCGGCGCGCCAAGCCTGTTGCTGCTGGTTCCGGCCTACAATGAGGAAAAGCGGATCGAGCCTTTGCTAAGGGATTACACCGCCTACTTCCGGAAGCATTACGTTGGAAAGTTCCAGATGGTCGTGGTGCTGAACGGCTGCGTGGACAACACCCTGAGCGTGGTCCACAAGGTAGCAGCAGAGTTTCCGGAAATTCGCGCCCTGGATTTTCCTGCGCCCATCGGCAAAGGGGGCGCGTTGATCGAGGGCCTCAAACTCGCTCCCCTTGCTGACCTGATTGGCTATGTGGACGCCGACGGCGCCACCCCGCCCTACGCGTTCCACGATTTGGTGAAGCGTATGGAGCAGGCCGACTGCGTGATCGCGTCCCGCTGGCTGCCCGGGGCCATTCTCCATCAGGAGCAGACCCGCAAACGCCAGTTCGCCAGCCGGGGCTTTCATTTCATCGTGCAGACCCTCTTCCGGATGAATATCAAGGACACCCAATGCGGCGCCAAAGTCATTCGCCGCGCGGCTGTGGAGCAAATTCATTCGTCGCTGCGCATCGCCGACATGGCTTTTGACATCAACCTGCTTTACGCCCTGAAGCGGGCTGGCTTCAGCATTCTTGAGGTGCCGACCGAATGGACGGACAAAATCGGCTCCAAAGTCACCCTGGGACGCACTTCGCTGGTGATGCTTCTTTCGGTCATCCGGCTGCGGCTTATTTATTCACCGATTTACGAATGGCTGCGACCGTTGCGCCCGCTGGAGCGATGGATTTATTCACGCTTACGAGCGCCCCAGCCGCTTCCTGGGCCGCCCAAAAACAAATAAGCCAGACTCTTGTCAGGCTCAATTTATCAATGCCCTCCGAATAAAGACCAGGCACCCTTGGGTGTGTCCATGAAACCAAACCTTCAAGTGTTGATTGTGGACGACAATGAGGCGGATGCACGCCTGATGGCCCGCGCCATGGAACGGGGCGGCTTTTCCGTGCAGTGGCGGCGGGCACAGTCTTCCGATGAGGTAGCCAGAGCCCTTGATGAGAAATGGGATGTCATCCTGTGCGACTTCACCATGCCGCAATGCAACGGGCTGGAAGTGCTGCGCCTGTGCAGCAAGCGCCAACTGGACATTCCATTTCTAATAGTTTCAGGCGTCATCGAGGAGGACATGGCCGTGCATGCCATGAAAGCCGGCGCGCGCGACTGCATCCGCAAAAGCAACCTGATGCGCCTGGCGCCGGCGATTGCCCGGGAAATCCGCGAGGCCGAGCGCCGCCGGGCGCTGAACAAACAATACGAGGTATTTTCCAGGTTGGGCCAGCAGTTGAGTTCCGCCAGCGTCCCCGCCGACGCGGCCAAGATCATTATCAACGCCGCTGACGAACTGCTCGGCTGGGACAGTTGTTTTTTGGACCTTTACGCAGCCGACCAGGATAAATTCTATCACCTCTTCGACGTGGACATTGTCGAAGGCCAACGGCGCGAGGTGGCCCCGGACAACCTGGGCACGGAGCTGACGCCCCTGCTGCGGAAGGTGCTCGAAGAGGGGCCACAGTTGATCCTGCGGGACAAATCAACCGGTGCTCCAACCGGCCTCACTCCTTTCGGCGACAAAAGCCGGCCTTCAGCCTCCATTATCATCGTGCCCATCCGGCACGGCGACCAGGTTCTGGGGTTCTTCTCCATCCAGAGCTATCAGGCAAATTACTACGATGCCGATGACCTGAATACTTTGCAGAAACTTGCCGACCATTGCGCGGGCGCGCTTCAGCGCATTCGGGCGCAGGAGGAACTGCGGGCCTCGGAAAAACGCTACCGGATTCTCTTCGACAGCAACCCGACGCCCATATTTGTCTATGACCGGCAATCGCTGGAAATTCTGGCGGTCAATGAAGCAGCCTCTCAGCTCTACGGCTATTCCCGCCCGGAATTTCTGGCCATGACAATCCGGGATATTCGCCCAAAAGAGGAATTGGCCACGCTGGCCGAGCAGTTGCCTCACATTCAGAGTGAGTCCAAGCGGCAGGGTTCCTGGAGACACTGCTCGAGAACCGGCACTCCCATAGACGTCGAAGTGACCTCAATGCCGCTCCTGTTTGCAGATCGGCCCGCGCGGCTGGCGCTGGTGTTCGACATCACCGAGCAAAAGAAACTGCAACGGGAAATTCTTGAAATCAGCGGCCGCGAGCAGCGGCGCATTGGCCACGACCTGCACGACGGTCTCTGCCAGCACCTGGGCGGCGTGGTCTTTCTGGCGCAAATTCTCGCCGACGAACTGGCGGAACACGCCTCGCCCCACGCCGAACAGGCTCAAAAAATCACGGATCTGATCAATGATGCCCTTTCCAAAACCCGCAGCCTGGCTCGGGGATTGTTTCCCGTTCGTTTGGAAGCCAACGGACTGGTTTCCGCGCTGGAGGAACTGGCCGGAAACATTACCGAACTGTTCCATATTCCGTGCCATTTCTGCTGCAATCAATTGCCCTCACTGACCGACAGCGTCGTGGCGGAAAATCTGTATTATATCGCCCACGAAGCCCTGATGAACGCCGGCAAACACAGCAAGGCGCGCCGCATCTGCATGGAACTCAACCGCCGCAGGGACCGGTGGATCCTGAGCATCACGGACGATGGCGTTGGCATCCCGTCACCCTCAACAGGCTTGGGCATGGGTTTGCGCATCATGAATTACCGGGCGCGGATGATCGGAGCCGGTTTTGAAATCACACGCGCTTTACCGACGGGGGGAACCAGCGTCACCTGTTATTTTTCCGAAACATTCCCATGCGCAGCCCCTACTGGTCCGGGCTTGAGCATCGACCCTCAAATCGGTTAGACCTCATGGCCATGAATGCGACAGTCTTGCGCAAATGCAAGGTCTTCATCGTGGATGATCATCAATTGTTCCGGGAGGGTCTTGCCCAACTCATCAACCGGGAGGCCGATTTGGAAGCGTGCGGCGAATCGGAGGAGGTGACAGGAACCATCGAGGCCATCGCAAAAGCGCAGCCCGATTTGGTCATCGTGGATATCTCCCTCGCCGACGGCAACGGCATTGACCTCATCAAGAGCATTCGCGAGCACTTGGGGAATCTGCCCATCCTGGTGCTCTCCATGCACGATGAATCCCTTTACGCTGAGCGCGCCCTGCGCGCGGGCGCCAATGGGTATGTGATGAAACAGGAAGCCAACAAAAAAGTGAAGGAAGCCATCCGCCAGGTGCTCAAGGGCGGGGTTTACGTGAGCGAAAAAATGTCGGCCAAAATGATTTCCAAATTTGTGGGAGGACGCCCCGAGCCGGTCAAGTCGCCGCTGGAATTGCTCAGCCAGCGCGAATTGGAGGTGTTTCAACTCCTTGGCCAAGGCTACAGCACGCGGCAGGTCGCCGATGAAATGAAATTGACCATTCCGACCATCAACTCCTTCCGGGCGCGCATCAAGGAGAAGCTCAAGGTCAACGGCGCCAGCGAGCTGGTTCTGGCCGCCATCCAATGGATGCAAAACAAACGAACCTGAGGCCATGCAACGCGCACTGGCCATACTCACCAATCTGTTCCCGATCTGGGTGCTCATCGCGGGCATCCTGGCCCTTCTTAATCCACCCTCGCTTACATGGTTTCAACCTTACGTCGTGCCCGGACTGGCTGTCGTCATGCTCGGCATGGGCGTCACGCTGAGTGTCAATGATTTCAAGGCCGTCCTTCGCATGCCGCGCCCGGTGGTCGTAGGATTTCTGGCCCAGTACAGCATCATGCCGTTTCTGGGATGGCTCATCGCCCGCCTGTTTGATCTGCCCACGCCGTTCGCCGTCGGGCTTATTCTGGTGGCCTGCTGCCCCGGAGGAACCGCCTCCAACGTGGTGACGTTTTTGGCTCGGGCCAACGTGGCGTTGTCCGTATTGATGACTCTGTGCTCAACCTTTGCCGCCATCATCATG
>CALJZV010000393.1 GCA_937983475.1 uncultured Verrucomicrobiales bacterium | reverse complement strand
AGACGTCTGCGCCCGCGGGGCAGGCGTCAATCAAGGGCAAACGCCGCCTGTGATGGCAAGTTTCGGCACGGAAACCGGCTTCAGCACCTTCACCAGTTTTTTCCTTGGCGTGAATCAGACGTTCGCGGGAGGCGACAGCGCCAACATCATGTCCGCGCTTTACGATGGGCCGACAACCAATCTGGCGGACATCAAGGACGACTATGATTCGACCCTGATACTGACGCAGGAACCTGAAAACAATCAGGCTGATAAGAGCGCGTTGCGGCGCTATTTGTTTGGGCTGCCCGGCCCCGGGAAAACCCGGCCCTTTATTTTCGGCACCGATACGTCGCTTGGCCTGAAGGTCGCCTGGTCTGGAGTAAACGGACAGGTTCCCGACACGCTGCGCGCGGGTTTCAACCGGAAGGAATTTGCTTACGCCCCATTGTTCATGACCAACGGAAATTCCGGCGGTAAAACCACGTATCATGTCAAAATGCCCTCATTTCTGGCCACGATTGACGGGGAAATTAAAAGTGAGAATCCCAAATCTAAAGTTGGTTCCATTCAATATTTTGCGACTGGCAGTTCCGCCGAGTACCTGAGCACGCAGAAGGCGGTTCGGTCTGCGATGATCCGCCGCAGTGATCCTCTTGCGGCGAAGGAGAGCGAGAACATTAAAAAGGAGGAACAACAAAAAGCGGAAGACCTGGCCAAGGAATCCAAGAAAAGCATCGCGCTGCAAAACCAGATTGCCACGTCGCTTGGCAAATTGAATGACCCCAAAAAGGCCCAACTGTTTCTCTGGTCCGAGAATACGTATCCCGATCAGGCACAAGGGTTGGCCGGGGCTGCTCCCAGGCAAAAACCGGCCTATTTTCAAAATGATCTGCTTCCCAAGCTCAATTCAACACAACTGGAAGCGGTTCTTAGCACTTCAACGCCTCGTTTGAGCAATTGGCCAAGGATCCGCAAAAAAAGGCGGATTTCGTCAACCATTTGAATGAGTTCGGAAAAACAGGCTGGAAGGCATGTCAAATCGAACAGGTCGGCAACCATCTTCTGGTGATTTTTTTCCAAAAAGAAGAGGCATGACTTATTTGGTCACCGGCTCCAGCCAAATCGGCGAGGACCAGGCGCGGTTGCCGTCGGCCTGAGTGACACGGATATAAACGAATCGTGTTTCGGTCGAATCGCGTAATTCGGGCAACGCAAACTCATGCACCTGCTTGCTCGCCCCCGTGTTTGCCTTGAGCACCTTTGGCTGGCCGTTGACGAAGGCCGTTATTTCACGGATGGCCGCAGTGGGATGCACTTCCACCCGGAAAACCGGCGTTTTTGAGGTCACAACGCGCTCGCCCATCCACTGGTTGCCGCAGGTGAACTGAAGGGCAATTTTCGCCGTGGCGCCGAAGGTGCGCCGGGCCTGGATGGCGCGGAACAGGGATTCGCGGGTCGGTTCCTCGGCCCAAACACCCGCAAAGCTCGCGCTGGTGGACAAATGATCGCTGCTGGCAATGATGCCAATCCGGTGCCCCTTGAGCAGGCCTTCGTTGGCGTCGTCCTCGGCCGTCGCGTTGCGGAAGCCCTGATAAATTTCAAGGACCGGCCTTCGTTCGTCGTTTCGGGTGTTCCAAAGCGCGCGGTTGAAGGGCTCGTGCGGGATGGTGATGGTGTCGGAGTCAATTTCGTCCCAGAACCGGGGCAGGGGATAGGTGTGCGGTTTCATGCGGTCGGGACGCAAGGTAATGACATTGTGATCGGTGTCGCCACGGCTGCGTTCGTAGGAATAAAACGGAATGAAGGTGTTGAGCAATTGATGCCGGTCGGCTTCCTTGCGTGAACGCCACCAGAGATGGCTGAGCGGTTCGCCCATTTCCAGATCATGCGTGTGGTCGGTGATGGCCAGAAAATCGAGCGGCGCCGCGTCGCTGGCGTAGCGGTAAGCGTCCTCGATGGTGCCGTCGCTCGGTGAAAAACAGAGCGACAAATCAGTGTGGCGATGCAGGTCGCCGAAGAAGAGTTGGAATGATTTGCCATTTGCCTTCGCAACGGGGCGTTGGGATTTCGGTTGGGGCGGACGGAAGGCAGGCTGTGGGGCTGTTGGTTGCAAACGGCTTGGTGGGTTGGCTGCGGGTTTGTTTTCCAGTTTGATTTCCGCCAGGGCCACGCCGCGCGGGCGTTCATTTTTGTTGCGGTCGGTTCTTCCCGTTGTCCATGTAAACGCCAGGCCGCGTTGCGTCGGCACCACCGACAACCGTTGCATGGCGTCGCCTTGTCCCGCGCTCATGCGCAACAGGTCGGACCAGCCATCCGGCATCAAGCAGCGTGCGTAAATGCCCCAGTCGTCCTCTACATGATGATGCGGGTCCACACCCATCCAGGGCGTGTAGAAATGAGAGTAAATGACCCAGAGGCGATTCTGCGAGTCCACAGCCAACTGGCCGCGCTCGTAAAATGCGCCCAAATGAACCACATCGGGGCGGCGGTTGGTGCGGCTGGAAGCCTGTTCCAAACTGGGTTGGGGAATTTCTATTTTCTTCAAAGGCTTCAGGCTTTTGGAATCCAGTTTCGCCAGATGCAATCGCCGGAAGCGATGCAGCGGTCCGGCGGTGTCGCCCAGCACGCGATCTTCGCTGCCTTTGTTCCACTGGGAGACATAGCGTTTACCCCAGTTTTCGCCGTCCTCCTCCCACAAGGCCCAAAGGACGCCATTTTGGTCTGAGGCAATTTGGCTTCGCCCCTCAAAGGCAGCGCTTCCGGCAATGGTTTCAAGAGCGCTCCAGGAACCTTTGCGAAACGAGCGAGCGCAGACATTGTAGCTGTTGCCGTCGTAGGAATCCCAAATCACCACGAGGGCATCCTCGAAAGTTATCGTGGCTGAAGGCTGCCAGTCGCCCAGAGGCGATTGACTGACGGTTGTGATGGAGCTGTTCTTCCCGGACGAAATATGGCGGGCCAGGACATCGAACTGTCCCTTTTGGTCGCTTTGCCAGACGACCCAAAGCCCGCCCTTCGCGTCGGCGACAGCTTTGTGGTTGATGTCAGGCCCTGGCGAACTGGAAATTTTCTGCGGCTCGGTGAAATGGCCGTCCGTTTGTTGCTTTTGAAAAAATATATCCCAATTGGCAGCCTGGGCGGCTTCGTAAGTGATCCAAAGGGTGCCGCTCGAATCCAAAGTGACGGTGGGTCGGGCAAATTCCCCTGGCTTGGTGGATAAGCGCTTTTGAAAAGTCCATGAGCCATTCGTGAGGTCTTTGCGTTGACCGACCCAAAGGTGGTCTCCCTCGCCGGGGACAAACTCCAGCCACGCCAGCAGGAAGCCGTCTTTTGTCGCGGCTATGGACGGATCGTAGTAAAGCGGGTTGTTGAGCAGCGTGGCGTCAACGATCTGGTCGGGCTTGTCGTAAATAAAATAGTTGAAATCTTTTTTGCGTTGGGCGTGAGTTTCCAAGGTCATCACGAACAGGAAGCAAATTAAAAGAATACGCATGGGGTGCATGACGGTTTATATGGCTAAAAGGTTGCAGCAGTCATTGTTTGCGGTCGGCGCCGAGCAGACAACCGTTTTTTACTGTTTCGTCGCGGCTCAATTTAGCCGACAACTTAGCGCATGGATTCGGAACCAACATTGTTGAAGCTGGCCTGTGTTTGCAAAAAATACGATGCGGTCGAAGGCCGCGAGGCGCTTGCAGTGCTTCAGGATATTTCCCTGGAACTTCGGCGCGGCGAGTCGGTGGCGATCGTGGGGCCGTCGGGCTGCGGCAAAAGCACACTGTTGAACATCATCGGCACGCTCGACCGGCCCACGTCGGGCAAAATCCTCTTGGAGGGGCAGGACGTAAGCCAATTGCGGGACGAAGACCTGGCAGACATTCGCAATCGCAAAATAGGTTTCATTTTTCAGGCGCACCATCTGCTGCCGCAATGCACCGTCCTTGAGAATGTCCTCCTCCCCGTGCTGGCGAGGGAGAGCGTTTCGGGGGCCGAAGCCGCGTCGCGGGCCCGCAAACTGTTGGAGCGCGTGGGGCTGGGTCATCGCCTGGGGCATCGTCCCGGCCAGCTTTCCGGCGGCGAATGCCAGCGCGTGGCCGTGGTTCGCGCGTTGATCAACCAGCCGCGCCTGTTGCTTGCCGACGAGCCGACTGGCGCGTTGGACCGTCATTCTGCGGAGGGACTTGGCAAATTGCTTATGGAACTGAACCGGGAGCAAAATGTGGCGCTGGTGGTGGTGACGCATTCCGCCGAACTGGCCGGGCAAATGCGGCGGAAATTCGAGTTGCGCGATGGCAGGCTGGCAGGGTGAGTAGTTTAGGACGCATTTTGGGGGTGACCGGAGCAGGAATTCCTCTTTGCAACCGTTCCGGGGTGTCGTAGATATTCCGTTCCGATTCAAGCGGCAATTCCATGAAACCTGAAGTCGAACTCTATGATACGACCCTGCGCGATGGCAGCCAGGGCGAAGGCATCAACTTTTCGGTGGCGGACAAGCTTCGCATTGCCGAGAAACTCGACGCGTTCGGCATTCATTACATCGAGGGCGGCTGGCCGGGCTCCAATCCGAAGGATATTGAGTTTTTTCAACTGGCAAAAAAGCGGAAGTTCAAGCGGGCGAAGATTGCTGCCTTTGGCTCCACGCGACGGAAGGGCATCGCAGTGGAGGATGACGAACAGGTGCGGTTGCTGCTGGAGGCCGGAACGCCTGTCGTGACGATTTACGGCAAAACGTGGCTCTTGCATGTCAAGGAAGTGCTGCGCACCACGCCCGATGAAAATCTGGCGATGATCGGCGACACGGTGCGCTTCCTGAAAAACCACGGCAAAATTGTGGTTTACGATGCGGAGCACGGCTTTGACGGGTTCAAGGACAACTCCGAATACGCAGTAGCGACGTGGCAGGCCGCCGAGAAGGCGGGTGCGGACCTGGTGGTTTTGTGCGACACCAACGGCGGATCGCTCCCAACGGAGGTGGCGCACATCACGCAGGCGGCCCGCAGCAAATTGAACGCGCGGTTGGGCATCCACACCCATGATGATGTCGGCCTTGGCGTGGCCAATGCGCTGGCGGCCATTGACGCCGGAGCGGTGCATGTGCAGGGAACGGTCAACGGTTACGGCGAACGCACCGGCAACTGCAACTTGACCAGTGTCATCCCAAATCTGGCCTTCAAGATGAAGAAGCAGTGTTTGCCCGAGTCTTCCCTGAGGAAATTAAAAGAGCTTTCACAGTTTGTGGACGAAATCGCGAACATCCGGCACAGTCCGCGCCAGCCGTGGGTTGGATCGGCGGCGTTTTCCCACAAGGGCGGCACGCATGTGAATGCTGTTCAAAAGCTGGTCAGCAGCTACGAACACATCAATCCGGAACTGGTCGGCAACACCCGGCGCATTCTGGTCAGTGACCTTTCCGGGCGCAGCAACATCGTCATGAAGGCTCAGGAACTGGGCTTCAAGGTGGCCAACGACACGCCGGAATTGAAACAGGTGTTGTCGCGCATCAAGGAACTGGAGCACGCGGGCTATGAATTCGAGGCGGCTGAAGGCTCACTCGCGCTTTTAATTCACCGAAGGCTGAAGAACCAGGAACCGCCGTTCGCTGTCGAGGCGTTCCATGTTTCCATGCGGCGCGACGCGATCCTCCGCCGTGGCGAGGAGGGTCAATCCATCTGCGAGGCGACGGTGAAGGTGCGTGTTGGGAACGAAGTCGCTCATCGGGTGGCTGAGGGTGACGGTCCGGTGAATGCCTTGGATTCCGCACTGCGTTTGGCGTTGGTGAAGTTTTTTCCGCAACTGAAGAAAGTCCAGCTTACCGATTACAAAGTGCGCATTCTTGATGGGGAAAAACTACTTGCTGACACGTCTCCAGGCGATGCGGAAAAGACCGGCTTTTGCGGCACAGCCTCGAAAATCCGTGTGTTGATAGAAACCACCGACGGCAAGGAGGAATGGGGCACGGTGGGCGTCAGCACCAACATCATTGAAGCCAGCCTTCAGGCTTTGGTGGACAGCTTGGAGTATGGGTTGATTAAAAAGCGTTGACGCATATACATTGCAATGTATATTTGGCGCGTGAAAGCTCGCAAGCCATCCAAATATCCCAAGGCATCCGCTGAATCGAAAGGCGCTGAGGCCAAGGATTTTGCCGTGCCGTACGCAGGAGAAGCAATGGTGCGGACACAAATTTACCTCACCCGGGCTGAACATGATTTTCTTCAGGCTGAATCAGCGCGTCGCAGTGAGCCAATGGCTGCGGTGATCCGGTCTTTCATTGATGAAAAGATGGAGATTCCGGAAGACGCCTGGACCAATAATCCGATGTTGGAGGCAACGCCGCATGATCCCAGTTTTGTTGGACACGAAGACGGGGGAATTAATCATGATTATTACATCTATGGCACTCCGAAGCGATGGATGAAACGGAACGGAAGATGGGTCAAATCTCCGCCGCTACCCGAAGACTATTATTCCAATCCAAAAAGCCGTCGTGCTTATGATGAAATGGTGAACACCGAAACATGAGTCATCGCGTTTTTCTGGATGCTTCATTTTGGATTGCGCGGCGCGATGACCGGGAAGCTCGCCATCGGGATGCAGTCGCCATTCTAAAAAAATTGGTTCAACGACGTTACACTTTCGTTTCTTCAACGCTCGTTTTTGCGGAAATTCATGCTCGCTTTTCCAGATATCCGGTGCTCCGCGAAGTAGTGATCCGGGATTTTTGGCAGAATCCTCTGGTGCAATTGGAAAACCCATCCCATGCGGATCATCAGGCAGCGATTGAAATTTGCCGTGAGTATCGCGATAAGGAATTTTCCTTTTGCGATGCCGTTTCTTTCGTTTTGATGCGGCGACTGAAAATCGACGAAGTCGCAGCGTTGGATGATCATTTTCAGCAATTCGGAGTATTTAAAGTCTGGAGCTAATTCATGTCTGAAATCCCAAAAGCTTACGAACCGCAGGCGGTTGAAGAAAAATGGTATCAATTCTGGCTCGACGAAAAATGCTTCGTCGCCAACGAAAAATCTTCCAAGCCGGCCTATTCCATTGTCATTCCGCCGCCGAACGTCACCGGCATGCTCCACATGGGGCACGTGCTCAACAACACGATCCAGGACATCCTCAGCCGCAAGGCGCGCATGGACGGCAAGGAAGTTCTCTGGCTGCCCGGCACCGACCACGCCGGTATCGCCACCCAGGTGCAGGTGGAGAAGGCGCTGAAGAAAGAGGAGAAGAAAACCAAATACGACCTTGGCCGCGAAGAATTTCTGAAACGGGTCTGGGCGTGGAAAGAAAAGCACGGCGGCATCATCATCAACCAGCTCAAGAAGCTCGGCTGCTCGTGCGATTGGACGCGCGAACGGTTTACGATGGACCCGGAATACTCACGCTGCGTGCAGAAGGTGTTCGTCGAGCTCTACAAAAAGGGACTCATCTATCGCGGCAAACGGATGGTGAATTGGTGCCCCGTTTCGCAGACCGCGCTGTCCGATGAAGAAGTGGAAATGAAACCGCAGAAAGGGTTCATGTACCACTTCAAAGTGCAGGTGGCCGAATCTGTTCCTGGTAGCAGCGGACGTGAGTCCGCTCAAATCTCCTCGCGCGAGGATCAGAGCCGACTCACGTCGGCTGGTACAAGTGAGGAGAAGAAAGGCGGACCGGAAAATGATTCAGAAGGCCGCATCTGGCTGACCATCGCCACCACGCGACCGGAAACCATTCCTGGCGACACCGCCGTGGCG
>CALJZV010000392.1 GCA_937983475.1 uncultured Verrucomicrobiales bacterium | reverse complement strand
CCATTCTTGCGGCCGTGACAATTTCAGGGAACGTCAAGGCTTCCATCTGTGACATCACCTCCGGTGAAAGTGGCGTCATCACGAATGTGTTTATTCACCTCAACAGTTATGAGGAACCGCTGGACTTGGACGGCGTGCCGCTTGAGGTGAGCAAGTCCACCAACTTAACCTCGTTCACCAAGCCCTTCCCCTTTTCAGGCTCATTCACCAAAACGTATCCCGGCGTCCAGGTGGACTCAGGCACCAATCTGGTTCGGTTGACCGCCACGGATTCGGTCATCGGGCAAACAGGTTTCGCCGAATGGACCTTCACGGTAACTGCAACCAACCTGCTTGAACTCACCGTGGATTACAGCCTGATTACTTACTCCACCATTGAGGCGACCCTTAACTTTGGGGGCATTCATTCCTTGCAGGATTTAACCCCCACAAACGCCGTCACCCTCGCCATCAATGCGCTGGTTTCCACCAACACATCCTTTTCCGAGACGCTATACCGCGTTTCCCCTGCCAACCAAAGTCCGGTGCTTCTTGCCGGGGCCACCGCATGGGTGGTGATCGAGGATGCCAATCAGTTGGATTCCGCACTGCAAGCCGGCACTCAAGGCGAGATCACTGCCGCCATTTCCGCTCCCTCAATGCTGCCGGGAGCCACCCAGTTCACCCTTCGCGAGACAGCCGCAGCCAGCAGCGTCTTCGGGCATGACCGCATTGCGGCTGAACTGAGCCTGACTGCGGTGCCCAATCCCAATGTGACCGACACCATGACTGTGGCCCTGGACCGGAGCGGATACACCGGACTAACCAATCTCCTGACCGAGACGGCCCCCGATTCGCTGGTGTTCGAGAATGGCGACGGCAGTGTTCAAGTGCAGTTGGCTGACGGGAACTTTGCGAGCACCAATGTGGATTTCGCCTCTGCTACTGTGACCAGCACGGCGCTTGGCATGTCGGCGCATAGCCTTGGCTCCTGGGAGACGGGCACCAACACGCTTGTTTTTGTCCATGGCGAGCCCTTGCAGTTTTATTTTTCCTCGTCGGTTTCCTACGGTTGGAATTTCGGTTGGGATTTTGACCTCACCCAGCCTCAGCAGATTGCCAAATCCGAGGGTGGCGAATTGCACCTGCATTTTCTGCAATTCCAGGGGCCTGCGGATGTGCTGGCGATGCTGGCTGCGGAACCCGACACGGCCGTCATCCAGGGGGCCGATGGCCGGTATTATCTCAAGCGCGCAGACGAGGAGCGCCCGGTGGATTACGCCAGCATGGCAAGTCCGGAAGGCAACGGATTCGAACCTGGCGGGGGCAGCGGGGTGTTTTTGCTGGGGTTCACAAAGGGTTTTGGCGCGGGCGGTATAAAAATGATCAAGGGAACGGCCAACACCATCGTGGCAGTGGAGGAGTGGTTTTTGAATTTGACCATTTGCACGCATCAGCAGCAGGTGGCGGCTTACAACGACTGGGTCAGCTTCAAACATCAAACCACGGAATCAGTAAAAACACTGGCCAACTTCGTGCAGCAGGTCGCCAACGATCAGGCTTACACCATTGCTTCCATGGTGCATGGACAATTGTAGGAGGCCAACCGGGTTTCAGCGCCTTATCAACTGGCCCAGGAATACGCCGTGGAACTGGCGAAGGAGCTTTGGGATGAATACCTGAACGAATCCGACTTCCGCAAAGGCGAAATCCTCGGCGAATGCATGTTCGGTGTGGTAAGCCTTGCGGTCCCCTATGCCAAGGCCGGACAGGTGGCCAACGCCGGCAAGCTTGACTTTTTGACCGATCTGCGCGGTTTCTCCCTCTTCCAGCGCAACCCTCGCGCCATGGCGGCGTTGGATCGCACAGTCGAAAAAGTGGAGCAGGCCGGGTTGATTTGTTTTGCCGCCGGCACACAGGTTCACACGCCGGACGGACTGAAAAGCATTGAGCAGATTCAGCGGGGCGACTTTGTGCTGGCGCGCGATCCGCTTCGGGGTCATCAGACGTTCAAGCCGGTTGTCCAAACCTTTGTCACCCATCCGGACCGGCTGTATCACCTGCGCTATCGCGCCCGGGAGGCAAGCGGCGACGATCCCGACCCGCTCCTGGTCTGCACGGGAACCCATCCGTTCTTTGTGCCGTCGCTCGGCCGATTTGTGCCCGCGGATGAGCTTGCGATTGGAAGCGACTTGCAACTGGCGGACGGGCGCATTGCGGAAATCACCTCCATCACAACAGAGGACGCTCCCGCCGGCGAACTCTTCACCACCTACAATTTCGAGGTTGCCGATTACCACACCTATTTCGTCGGCGAGGCGGGTGTTTGGGTGCATAACGCGGCTTTGGGTTCGAGGATCTGCTCCAGGTTTGATTCGCATTTCAAGAAAGCGCTCAGAGCAGGCAAAAATGAATGGCAGGCATTTGAAGAGGCGGTTGGCATCAATGGAACCGCTACGGGCGGAAATGTGGGGCAACTGGCTGAGAAAGTTATGAACAAAATGCTCCGGCTGGACTCAAACGACCAATTGCGGTATCCGGTTGGTGAATTTCCCACAGTGGAGCAGATGAATTTGGTCCTGAAGGGGCGCAAAGGCCGGGGAACTCGAACCAGCCCACGAGGCAGACAGTATAGCGGCGTGATGACGGAAGTGCATCACACTGTTCCCAAACACGCTGTGGATGACTTGTTAAAGAAGGGAAAGCTACAGAATGTAAGCTCGGTTGACGACGTGCCTGGGCTGCCGGTGGGCTATGATGGCCATACCGGAGCAAACGGGCTGCATTCGTTCATTGATGCGGAACTGGCCGCAATACCCGGCGGACGGCCTTATGAAGACCCTGTAGCAGTGCGAAATGCACTTGCTCGAGGTTACCGAAGTGCAAACCGGGATGATTTGGCGAAATTGATTGAAGCCTGGTTCGATATCCATTTAGTTCCATAAGCAAACCGCATGCGAGTCATTGTAAACGCAGGAATTGTCCGAGGAGACATAGGAAAAGAAATTCCAGTTGAAACACTGCAACGCCTGCTTCCCGTCGATGAATTCCAGTGGCACTTCTATCGCGGGAATTGGACAGCGGTTTACTTGAGATGC
>CALJZV010000391.1 GCA_937983475.1 uncultured Verrucomicrobiales bacterium | reverse complement strand
AAGAACCGCAGCAGCAGGTCCGCCGCGATGGCCTTGGAGCGGCGCAGAAAATGATCCAGCGTTTCCCGGGGATCGATGTCGAAGATTTTTCGCGCGCACAGGTCGCCCGCGTCAATCCGGCGGTTGACAAAATAGATCGAGACCCCGGCTTGCTTTTCGCCGTTGGCCATCATCCAGAAGCTCGGCATCACCCCGCGGTACTGGGGAAGGATCGCCCCGTGGATGTTGAGGATGCCGCGCGGCGGCAGCGCGATGAGGCGCTCCTTGAAAATCTGCGGGCAACTGACCGACACCAGCGCATCCGGCCCTTGCTGCTCCAGTTCGCGCAGAAATGACGGGGCGTTCACGTCGGCCACCTCCCGGTAGGGAATGCCTCGGCTGCGGCAGACACTGGCGATGCTGCGACCCTGGAGCTTGGAGCGGAGAATGCGCGCGCTCAACCGCGCCGTATCCGCCAGGCCGAAGGTGCGCAGGTATTTCAACGCCGCGGCCACGGCGCTTTCATTTTTGTAAAGGGGCGGCGCCGCGTACACCGCCGCCACCCGGCCGGCCTCTTCGGATAAAACCCGCTCGAAAAAATCCGGGAGGTAGAGAGGATCATTGGTGGTGAGAAAAATCAGTTTCATTCGATCCTTTCCCGGCTCAAGACCGAGTCCATTCGCCCGAAGGAAAATTCCTCCAGCAGCGAGTGCATCCGCTGAATAAATGAAGCCCGGCCCAGGCCTTGGCTCGTCAAAAAACGATCCGGCACACGCCCGCGAAATTCCTCCAGTTCACCCGGATTAAATTCGTATGGATGGCAGTAAATGATCACCGGTTGCCCGCGCTTCATCAGGCTTTTAAACGCGCGGCGCAACACCGGCAGCGGCAGCAGGCGGAAATAGCCTCCGCCGGCCACCGGCAGCGTCAGCGCGCCCCATTGCCACACGGCCACCGGCGCTTCGATCATGGTTGCCCCGTTGGACAACAGCCGACGATGCGGATGCAGCGGCGTGCCAGCAATGCCGTAACGCGGCATGCGCACCGGAAAAATCGAGGAGTCCACCTCGAAGCCTGTTTCCGCAAGGGTTTCCAATGCCCACAGGTTGTCCTCAAGAATGGAAAAATCCGGCGCGCGAAACGCCGTGACTCGCGCCCCGCACGCGTCTTCAACGGACTCCCGGGCGCGTTGCAACTCCTCGCGCAAGGCAGCGCGGTCCATGCCATAAAGAGGCCGGTGACTATAGCCGTGGGACTGGATTTCATGTCCCTCGGCCAGCAGGTCGCGCAACAGTGAAGGGTATGCCTCGGCCACCATACCCTGAATGAAGAAGGTCGCCTTGACGTGCTGGTCGTCGAGCAATCTCAGCACCCGCTCCATGTTACGGAGCACGCGCTCGCTGATCGGCGCGTCAAAGTCCACGCTCGACTGATACCAGTCCTCCACGTCCACGGTAAACGCGCACTGGAGACGAGCTGAATCCTTGGAAGCCATTAACCGGGATTGAAGCAGAGGATCCATTGGCAAAATAGAAGCGTTCGCATAAGGCGGAAAAGCCTAGCGGGTCACCTGCTCAAACAGGCGGTCTCCCGGCAAGGTGCCAAAGCAGGCCCGCAGCGTTCCCACGATGAAGCCCACGCCATATCCCAGGTGCATGGCCGCCAGCGCCAGCACCACGCCCGGCCAGAGTCGCAGCCCTCCATGCCTGAGCTGCCAGAGCGACACCGCGCCCAGGGTTCCGGCGTAGCTCCCGACAATAAAAAACAGCGCCTTGGCTCCTGCCGGAGAAACGGGCGCGGCAACAAAGACACTGAACAATGCGAGCACCAACAGCGCCGGAGCCAGATGCCGCGGGCTGGCCTGCCGCGGGTGTCGCCGGATCACCTCGACTTTCCAGAAGCCGTATTGGGCAAACTGCTGGAACAATTTCCTGAAGCTGTTGCGCACATGGTAAATGACGCGAATGCCTTGATGCTGGTAAATCCGGCCGCCTTTTTTGCGCAGGCGAAAACTCAGCTCGTCGTCCTGGTTGCGCACCATCGCCTCGTCAAACCCGCCCGCCTCCTGCAAGCGCTCGCGCCGCCAGCAGCCGCCATGCACCGCGTCCACTTCGCGGATGCCGTCGCTGGTTGCCGATGCCTTGAGCGCAGCGCCGCCCAAACCCACCGGAGAAAAGTAAGCCTTGTGGATGGAACGTTGAGGCAAGATGCTGCCCATCGGCCCGAGCATGCCGCCCGCGCGGACGGCGGCCAGAGGGCGCCGGGCACCGCCCCCGCGGGCAGCGGAGTCGCCCGGAGACTGCCGGTGGCCGTCCAGCCTCACAATGACCTCGCCGCGCGCGCAGGCGATGGCCCGGTTCAGTCCGCAGGGGACAATCCGCCGCGGGTTTTCAATAAGCCGGACATTGGGATGCTCGCGCTGGAACGATTCGACAATCTGGCGGGTCTGGTCCGTGGACATGCCATCGGCAACCACCACTTCCAGTTTGCTGGAAGGATAATCCTGCTCCAGCACCGCGCGCAGGCTGCGCTCGATGACCGCCTCCTCGTTGTAAACCGGCATGATGACACTCACCGATGGCAGCGAGGCATCCTCCGGTTGAATGTCCGCCGAGAGTGGCATCGCCATTGCGGGATCAGGATTCGGTTTCATTTTCTTGCCAGTCAAAGAAGCAACGCTGTCTTGTTGTGGTTTTCAGAATCTGGAGTCTCGCGCCAGAGTAGGGCAGGCGTCCCGCCTGCCTTGGGCAAAGGGGTTTAAAAACTCCCCGCCTCCCTGGGCAAGCAGGACGCCTGCCCTACTTTATGGGACGTGCTTTCACCTTGGAAATGACGGCGCGGAATTTGCCGCGCGCGGTGCGGGGGATTTCCGCCACCTTCTCAATGGTCACCTTCACCGGCCCCAGCCGCTCGGCGAAACGCTGGCGAATCAGCTTTTTAGCCGCGTTGTCCCATTTGCCCTGGGGCACAATGCGCACGGTGAATTCATCCACTGTTTCCTGGATCACCTGGCCCTCCAGCACGCCCGGCAGGTCTATGAAGATGCCGTGGAAGCGCACCAGTTGGCGGCCATCCGGCCCCACCACCACGTCCTCCAGCCGGCCCACAATTTCACGCAGCACGGGCAGATGGTCGCGTCCGCAGGGGCAGGGCTCGGTGTCCCAAACGCCGAGGTCGCCAATCTCATAGCGAATCAGGGGCTGGGTGTCGTTGAGCAGTCCGGTGCAGAGAATGCGCCCCTCCCGGCCCGGCGCCACTGGCAGATCCTGATCGTCCACGATTTCGACGATTCCAAAGTCGGGGCTCACGTGGAGTCGTCCCTGTGCGCACTCGGTTGCCAAAGCACAGTTTTCCACCGCGCCATATTCCTCGTAGGCGCGGGCGC
Organism: uncultured Verrucomicrobiales bacterium; assembly: GCA_937983475.1. GTDB lineage: Bacteria > Verrucomicrobiota > Verrucomicrobiia > Limisphaerales > JACDHS01 > CALJZV01. The sequence goes on along the minus strand of CALJZV010000391.1, from coordinate 20,446 downwards.
GGAAGGTTTCCTGGAGAAGTTGTTTCATTTCAGCGGTGAGTTTCTCGCTGCCGAGCACCAGGCCGGCGGGTTGGTAATCGAGCCGGAGTTTCTGCGCCTGCATCATGCGCGCCAGCAGAAAGTAGGAGTTGGCGTAACCCGTGAGCAACGCGGGACGATAGCGGTTGAAGCCCTCGGCGTAATCGGCCGCATGCGCCGGGGAAATATGGTAGGCGGAAAAATAGACCTGCTGCTCGGCCCAGTTGTAACGGTAAAACGGAGGCCTGGCGACGCCGCGAGGCACCACCAACCGGCCGCCAATCATCGCGCGCGGCTGATGTATGCTGGCGCCCGCCCATCCGAACGAGCGCGCCTCGCGCGCCGCGATGAAGCGGCGATGATCCTCCGGCGCGCAGAATACAGTGACCGGCGTGCCGGTGCTGCCGCTGCTGGAGTATCGCCGGATCCGCGAGCGCCGGTCCGCGTCCTGCGCCAAAAGGGCCTTGGGATTAGATCGCAGCGCGTCCTTGGGCGTAACGGGCAGGCGCGACAGGCACGACGGTGTCATGCGTTCCAGGTCACGCCGGATCAATCCCGACCGTTTCCACGAATCCTGATAATATGGGACGGTGTCAAAAGCGCGGCAGAGCACGCGTTGCAACTGGCCGTTCACGTAGTCGGCCATTTGGTCGGGAGACCAGCGGTCACGCTCGCGAAAGGCGGCGACATGGCTCTCTAAGTTGCCGCCCAACCGCTCGCGCCGCCACGCCAACCCGTAGAGCGAGATGCCGAGGTTCTGCAACGCGACCGGCATGAATGGATATAATTGTTCAAGTGGATGTGCCATGAAGCAAACGGGGTATGAGCAGCTTGGGATGCGATTGCACCAGCGCCTCGTGCCAGTTGGCCTGCTCCTGCACGGCCCTGCGCTGCTCAAAACGCTGCAAAAACTGCTGCCGGGCGTTGCCGCGCATTTCGTGCCTCAGGTGCCGGCTCTGCAACAGCAACTCCAGCTTGACCTCCAGCGCCCAGGGATCGTCGGGAGGCACCAGAAAGCCGTCCTGTCCATCGCGCACAATTTCAACAATGCCGCCCACCTTCGAGGCCACAACGGGCGTTCCCACGGCCATGGACTCGATGTTCACCAGGCCGAAGGCCTCGCTGCGGCTGGGAACCACCGTCGCCACGGCGCGCGCCATGCGGCGCAGCACTTCGGCGTGCTCAATCTGCCCGGTGAAAACGCACTTATGATGCACGCCCAGCTCGCGCGCCAACCGTTCGCATGTCTCCCGCGCCGGGCCTTCGCCGATGAATTCCACGTGCGCGGCGGGGTTCATTTTCTGCAAACGCGCCAGCGCGCGGATCAGCACGTCCTGACCCTTGGAGGGAAAAAAACGACCCACGCAGACCAGTCTGCCCGGAATGGGCGTTTCATTTTGCAGGCTGGAATTGAGCAGCGGATCCGCCAAGGCATTGCTGAACACCTGGCATTTGGATGCCGGCAGGCCGTAGGTTTTCTGCACGTCCTCGGCGCTGGCGGACGAGTTGGCCACCACCCGGGTGGCCGCCTGATAAACTAGTCGTTTGCGCCACTGAAACAGGGCGCGCTTCCAGTTGGGCGCGGGGTTGTCCTGCGCCAACTGCTCGCTGACGGTGTGATACCACGCCACGCGCACCGGCACCTGCGCCATACGGCCCACGAGCGTCATCACGTTGACGGCCGCGAAATTGGCTATGAAACAAGAGGGCTGAAACCGATGAATCAACCGCTGGAGGAACAGCGCGTCGCTGATCCGGGTCGGGCGATCCGATGGCCAGGTCAACACGGCGGGATTACCGTTTGGCTTCTCCAAGTCGGTGCGGCGGTGGGGTGCCAGAATGACCACCTGGTGGCCGCGCTGCGCCATCTCCTCCGATAAAGCCAGAAAATGATGCGGCACCGGGTTGTCTCCCAGCGAAGTGCCAATGAAATAACAATGCGGGTTCATGGTGAAAGCGGTTATAACGGCGCGACCAAACCGGACGCAGTGGTTCGAATCTCGGTTTTATTTCCTTAGCACCCGACGGTTCAATACAGTCTCAAAGAGCCTTTCCCATTGCGGCAGAACAGCGGACCAATCCACCGACTGGGCCTTGGCGCGGGCTTGCAGAGAGAGTCTGGATGACAGTTCGGCGTCAGTCAGAACGCGCCGCGCCGCCCGCGCCATCCCCTCCGCGTCGTCGGCGGGAACCAGCAGCGCGTCGCGCTCGTGTTCCAGCAGGCAGGGAATCCCGCCCACGTTGGTGGTCACGATGCACAACCCGCAGGCGGCCGCCTCCAGCACGCTTACTGGTGTGTTATCCACATGCGTCGTGTTGAGGAAAACATCTCCCCGGTTGATCCACAGCGGAACGTCCTCCTTGGCGACGCTTCCTTGGAAACAGATGCGATCCAGCACGCCCAGTTCCGCGGCGCAGTCGAGCGTCTCCTGCAGGCTGCCGTCGCCCTTGTCCGGACCGACCATCGTCAATTGCGCGTCGGGAAAGTCTGCGATCAATCGGTGCAGCACCCTTGGAGCCAGGCTCGGGTTGTAAATGCGGTGAAAGGCCCGCAGCCAGACCAGCTTCGGCCCAGCCGGGCTGCGCTCGCGGAAGGGATACCGAGGGAGGTCCAGGGCATTCGGCAACAGGAGCAAATCGTCCCGATAGGCGCTCATCTGCTCAAGCAGGTAGCGTGAGGGGGTGGTGACTTCATCCGCCGCCGACAGCAGGCGCCTGACCCGAACCGGGTTTTGGCGGGCAAAGGCCGGCAGGTTCCCGCCATGCAGCGTGAGAATGCATGGCTTGTTCAATCGGCGGAGCATGGCGGCAACCAGTTCGGCCCAAAGGAACGCGGGCCCGCTGTACACGTCCACCTGGGCAATCTTGTAAAAGTGCCTCTTTGACCAAACCGTCTTCAGCATGTCCAGCAGGCGCGCGGCCTTGGCGGGCTGGCTTGATGTGGTCAATACCGGGTACCCCGCGGCCTGAAGTCGCAAGGCCAGTTCCTCGCAGACACCGCGCGTGCCGCCCGAGGCGGATAAAAAATTACTGACCAGAAGCAAGGTGGAATTCATGCGGCCTCCCGGAGTTGGCGTGAAGACAACACCCTGTCGTAAACCGCGCTGACCTGCCGGATCACGGCCTCGGGGCTGAAAAACTCGCGCGTGCGTTTGGAAAATCGGGTGGCCAATTCATGGCGCAGTCGCGGCGACTTCAGCAACGTCAGCAGCGCCGTGGCCAAAGCCTCGGGTGCCTGCGGCGGAACCAGCAGGCCCGCCGCGCCATCCTCCAGCACCTCGGCGCATTGACCCACGCGTGTGGCCACCGCAGCCAAGCCGGCCATCCCATATTCGATCAAAGCCAGCGGAAGGCCCTCGGATACGGAGCTGAGCACCCCGATGTCGCATTGTTTGAGCAGCGAAGGCACATCGCCGCGCGGCCCAAGCCAGGAAACCCGCGTGCCGAGATTCCATTCGCAGATCGCCTGGCGCACCGTTTCCAGGTGCGCCTTGTCACCGGCATCGCCTGCGAGCAACAGGTGCGCGTCAGGCTCGTGGTGGGCGACCACTTTCATGGCCTTCAGCAAATTAAGATGATCCTTCTGGGGGCGCAGGTTGGCCACGCACACGATGCGCGCTCCGGGCCTGCCGGGAAGTGGAGCCGCAGGCGCGGCCTCGGGCCGTGGGGTGGCGACAAAGTTGCGAATGTACCAGACGCGCCCGGGTGGCATGCGCAGCTTGTCCACCGACCACTTGGCAAGCGGCTCGTTGACGGCGATCACGGCCTCGGCTGTGCGTGTGGCCAGACGGTAGAGTTGCGCCGGGCGCTCCTGGACATCGGACCGCCCAAAGTGATCGTGCCACACCAGGGCTGGACGCCGGGCCGGCGCGGCGAGAAAGACACTGGCCGCCGCAATGAACAGGGAGGTGCCGTGCGCGTGCAGAATGCGGATGTCATTCTCGGCCACAAATCGCTGCAAGCGCAGGACCGCGCCCAAGTCGAACCGTCCAGTGCGGTTTAAATCCAGGCGCTGCACATGCGGCGCGACCGATTCCCGCAACGGGCCGGTTCCACGCGTGACGCAAAGATAGGAGCGGAATTGCTCGCGCGGCAGATGATTGGCGAGGTTTACCGCCACGCGCTCCAGCCCTCCCAGGGCCAGTGTGTCGGTGATCTGCATGACGCCCACGCGGTTCATTTGTTGATAACCTCCCGCGGCTTGAGTGGCAGTTGCGCGGCGCGCTCCTCAAGGTTCCAGGAATCCAGCATGAGCCGTCGCAGGGCTTCGCGCAGGCCGTTAAGTGAGTAACGCTGCGCCCACGCCGCGGCCCTGGCAGCCATGTCGGCCGCCGCTTCGGGATGATCAGCAATCCACTGGAGCGCCCGGGTCAGCGCCTTTGGGTCACGCGGCGTCACCAGCAACCCGCGGCCTTCACCAAGCATCTGGGGCATCATGCCCCGCTCGCTGCCCACGCAGACGCAGCCGAACGCCATTGCCTCGGCCACAGCCTTGGGCCAGCCCTCGATGCCTGAGGCCAGCACAAGCACATCCGAGCGCTCATACCAGCCCAGCACATCGTCAAACCCTAGTCCCCCGGTAAAGCGCACCTGAGTCGAAATTCCCAGCGACCCGGCCAGTCCCTCGAGGACCGCGCGCTGCGGCCCTTCGCCGACAATGACACAGGAAACCTCGCGGCCTGACTTCAGAGCCGCCACCGCCTGGAGCAGCACGTCCACATTCTTGGACGCGGAAAGGCGTCCCACAAACAGCACGCGAAACCGGGAGGGATCCCTGCTCCGTGACGCTGCGGCGCGGGCACGCGCGATCTGCTCCTCGGTGAGCATCGATGTGAAAAACGGAATCACCCTGGACGGTTGTCCCGGCCACTGGCCGTACACCGTGACCGGGCCGCGCCACCAAGGTGATTTCAACAGCCGCTTCTGCAGGCGCCAGGTGAACGGCTCTCCTGGGTAGTCGGGCCATTGCGTGGCATATTTTGCAATGAGGTTGCGGGAAAACATCGGCCCCAAAAGGACGCCCAGCAGGCCTAGGTCACAGGGGCAACGGGCGTGAATGGCGTCGGCATTGCGCATGCACGCAGCGAGCTTCCAGAGGATTTTCGGCAAAATATAAAGCTGCCTCAGTTTGGCGAACCATCCCTCGCCGCCAGCCTCGGGAATGGAGACCACGCGGACATTGTCCCGGGAAAAGGCCGAGCAGTCGCCGGGCGGGGGGCCGAATTTCAGCGACCCGGCAATGGTCACGGTGGCAAACAAGTCGGCCCATTGATCCAGCTCCCGGACATAGGGCGTGTAGGACCAGAAGCGGCCCAGGTGCCAATAATGCTGGACACGGGCGGCCACGAGCAGTCGTTTTTGATGCAGCATGAAATAAAGGCGTTGGGTTTTGGACACCGCAGCGGACGGGTACTTTTCAGGCACTTGGGTTTGAATTGGCCCGGAGCAGGGCCGGCGCGGCCGTTGGCTTTATCAACTCCCGAGCGGCTGAACGGATGGAAAGATATTCCTCGGAGCCCTTCTGGCTGACGACGGTTGCCGGCACGCCGATGACGGTGCAATGCGGCGGCACGTCGCGATTGACGAGCGAGTTGGCGCCGATGACGGAGTCGCTGCCCACCGTGATCTTGCCCACGACAACCGCATTGACGCCGATGTAAACGCGATCACCGATGACGGGCACGCCTCGATGTTCGCCCCGGCCGGATACGCCAATGGTCACTCCCTGGCAGATGCAGCAGTCCGACCCGATCGCGGCCTGCCCGTGCACGACACGCAACCCGCCGTGCGGCAGATGCAGTCCCGGCCCGATGCGCGCGGTGGACGGCAGGCAGATGCCGGTGGCCATTTCGATCAGCTTGTGCCAGACCAGCAGGCCAAGACGCAGCGGCAGCTTGATGGGCGCCGGCAAAGCGCCTTGAATGGTGGCCGCCTCCAGCCGGTGCTGAAGGAGCGCCCACAATCCCTGCGCGGCCAGAATGTGCTTCCACGCCGGGCCGCCGCCCAGTTCCACGTAACGCATGATGTCGCGGCGATAATCGGTCAGCCAGTTCATCTCGATTGTGATGGTTTTTTGCCGATGTAAATCAGGGTGTGCCCCAGCCATTGACGCGGCTCGCAATAAGCCGCAGCAGCTTCAAACAGCGGCTTCAACGCGCAGAAGGGATTGGGCACGCCCTTCAGCCAGGAGATATCGATGGAAAAGCCCTTTTGAAATCCATACCAGGCATTGAATACCCGCGACTGGACGGTTTGGAATCCCGCCTCCTCCGCGCGGGCGACGACGTAGCGCCGGCGCATGTTGCGCTGCCAAACCAGCGGTGGCGGAAAAAGCCTGCGAAACCAGTAGCGCAGTTCCCGACGCAGCGTCCACGCGGACCAGAAATGCGGCACCTCCAGGTAAATGATTCCGCCAGGGCGGAGAACCCGGAATGCCTCCTGGAACAGCCGGCGGTGCTGGGTTCGGGTAAAATGCTCATAAACGCCGAAGCTGGTGTAGAGGTCAAAACTGTTGTGTTCAAACGGCAGGTTCAGGATGTCGCCACTGACAGCTTCGACATTGTTGTCCAGCCGCAACCGCTTGGCTTCGGCCCGGACCCGCTCCACCAGTGCGGGAGCAAAATCCAGACCGGTGGCCCGCGCGCCTGACGCCGCGAAGGCGAACACATAACGGCCATTGCCCGCCCCAGCCTCTAAAATATCCATGCCCGGCCTGACCAGAGGCGCAAGAAAGCGGTTTTCCGGGGTTCGCAGCAACTTAGCCGGGTCAGCCGGGCCGTCGATTTGATCTCCCAGGTGAAACTCCCATTCGTAAGGAACTGTGGGTGTTTTCATAAGCCAACGAGCAAAGCGGGGGGATCATATTTGCGCCAACGGTTTGGCCTTGGCGTTGTTCTACATTTTTCTAAAAGCGCGTCGCCGAGCGGGTAGGGGTTGAGCGGGCTTGGGCACGGCAACAGTGGCACCGGCCAGCCCGATGCCCAGAAAGACACCTGAATTGATGTCGCTCCCGGACACCGTGACGATGATCAGGAAAAAACTGCCCACCCCGATGCAGGGCAAAAGCGTGCGGCGGGCCGGCAAGGCAATAACGGCCTTGGTCATGGCCGCTCCGAGCCAGACCGCCAAAATCAACAGTCCAATCAGACCGGTCTCCACGCCGATCTGCATGAAGAGGGAATGAAAGGCGACTTTTTTGCCCACGGCATATTTGACTCCGGGCACGTTTCCCGAATACTCGGCATAAACCGCCGGGCTGCGTCCGGGCCCGTAGCCGAAAAGCATGGGCGTGACTTCGCGTGTAACAGCGTACCAGGCCACTCTCCACTGGTCGGAGCGCCCGCTGGTGCGCTGGCGCACACTGCGCTTGTCGTCAAAGGTCCGCTCGATGCCTTTTTTGAGCGAAGTGCCCAAGGGACTGAGCAGCACACCCTGAATGGCGACAGCAGCCAGAACGACAACAAGCAACGCCTTGAGGCGCTGACGGCTGCCAGCCACCAGGCAGGACAGCAGCCCAAAGGCCGCAATCAACCAGGACGCGCGAGAGGTGGTCAGCGCCAGCAATGGCATCGTGACCAAAATCATAACCAGGCGCACTCCAGGCCGGTGCTGGAGATTCAGCCACTTGCCCTGATCGGCCACCAAGGCCACGAAGGCCAGCGCCAGCGGCACGCCCAACTGCGTCGGGTTGCCCAGCGTCTGCCCCTCCAGCGCCACCATCCCCAGGCGCGCTCCGGAGCCCAACTGAGGAATCATGCCAATGCCCACACACCAGGCCGACACGATCAGCCCGGTCAGCGCCGCGCCCAGCAACACTGGGTTGCGGTTGAGAATCAGGACAACCATCACCGTGAAAACCATCTCGAACATGCGGAGGTTGGCCGAATACTGGCCCGTGTTCCAGAAACTCATCAGGTAATAAACCCCCACGAACAAGAACAGGATCACGACCAGTTTGTGCTTCCTGAGCGTGGCGAAAAACGGTCCGGACGCCAGCATCATGTAATACAGCAGGCATGCGCCAAACAGCGCCACGATCACATTGTAAAACGCAAAACTGCGAAGCAGGTTGATGAACGGCGCCGAGGCCAGCAGCAGGCACAGCACCTCGTCGCGACGCCCCGCCAGCATCTTCCACGCGATCATGAAGCCCAGCATGACCCAGAAATAATACCCCGCCAGCGAAGCGCGCCCGGCAGCCAGAAGCGCTGTCGCCGGCAGGATGCAAAACAACACCTGCAACAGGAATGCCGCAAGGCGAAATCGGACCGTGCGCCGCCCCTCATGCGGCAAGGTCCGAAGACGGCCACCCGCAAGGGGCGGTGTGGAAAGAGTGGTTACTCCCGTGCGCATATCGCTCGGCGGCCGGATTCGCGCCCGGCCATTGCTTTCAAGTTAAAGGCGTATTCGCGCCGTGCCGGCGGCTCCTCGTAACGCGGCGGCATCACAAGGCACAAGACAGCTCCCCAAACCGTGCCCGTTGCATAGCCCAGAAAATACGGTTCCCAAGGCCGAATAACGTACGCAGCAAGGTAATAAGCCACACTCAGCGCATGGTCCGCCCAGAACCGCAACCCATCGGCCAAACCCGCGTCGGGCGAGTGCCGCCTCCAGATGAAGTAGCGGTTGCGCACGGCCATCCTGCCCCGCCGAATGCCCGTGGGCCTGCCGCTCTCGGCGTGATTGTGAAGCACCCGCGCGTCGCCGCAGACCAGCAGTTTCCAGCGCTTGCCAATGCGCAGCGACATCTCCAGGTCCTCGCCCTGGGCATAGCCGTAAAAGAATTCCGAAAACCGGTCCTGTTCGAAGACCTCGCGCCGATAGGCCGAGGCGCCTCCCGCCAGGACATCCACCGGGCGCACCCCGCTGAATGGCGCCACCATGTCCCACGTGCCCGAGGTGCCCGAGGAATGATAACGCCCCGGCTCACTGCGCGGCACCAGGCCAATGGCGTAGCGCAATCGCCACAGTCGGGTCAGCGGCTTGTTGATGCCATTGGTCAGGAAACCCCGAACCGCGCCAACCTCGCGCCGGGAGTCCTTGGCAAACACATCCCGAATGGCGCTGAAATAGCCGGGCTCCGGAAGACAATCGTCATCCAGAAAGAAAATGTAATCCCCGCCGGCGGCGTCGATCCCCACGTTTCGCTGGCTGGTCAGCCCGGCCTGACTGCTCACACAGGCCAGGTTTAACGGCAGTTCCACCGCGTCGGCCCACGGCTGAACCGCTCGGCTGACATCCTCACCCGGAGAGCCATCCACAATCACCACTTCACCCGGCGGATCGGGAATTTGAAGCAGACATTCCAGCAGCGCGATCATCTCCCGGGGCCGCTTGAAGGTCGGCACGATGAGCGTGCAATCCGGCAGGCCGACGCCCGAAGCGGCGCCCATTTTCCAGCCGCGCAGCAGTTGCAATGTGGGTGTGGCGTTCATGAAAATCCATGCCTGAAAGTTACCGAAAAATATAAGAGCTCTATCGCCCGGCCCGGGGTGAGCACGGCGCCCCGGCCAGCTTGCCGGAGACAGGGGACGCCTTGCGGTTTCGCCCGGTTTCCTCACAGACCGTTTCAAAAATGCGGATCAATACGGGCAACCACCGCCGAATGGAAAATTCCTTTTCGCATTGTACCCGGCCCGCGCATCCCAGGGAAGCGCGCAGCCCGGGATTTTGAATAAGCGACTCCAACGCCTGGTGCCATTCACCGGGAGACGTCGCGCTCATGCCGTTGACACCATGGCGTATGATGTCCTTGTTGACGCCGACGGGAGACGCCACCGTGGGCAGGCCCGCCGCCATGTATTGGAGCAGCTTCAACGCGCATTTGCCCTTTTGAAATTCGTCCTCCACCAAAGGCATGATCCCGATGTCGAACTTCGATTCCAGAAACGGCTCCTCCTCCTGACGCCACGGATGAAAGGTCCAGCGCAGTCCCGGCACCGGCAGCTCAGGCCGGCTGTTGGTCACCACCACCAGATCGAAGTCCACCCGCCGCTGTAGCTCCGCGAGCATCGGCAGATGCGGAAACAGCGTCGCGCGGATGGACTGATCCGAGCCGCTCCAGCCCACGCGAACGGGGCCGCGGTGCGGATGCAGGCTGCGGGACCGCGGCACATATTGGTCGGTGTCAATCACCGTCGGGATGACCGTCACGTTGTCGGTGAACTGCCGCGCGTAACGGGCCAGGTATTCGTTGCCGGGCGTCACCCAGCAGGCGTGCTCGCACATCCATCGCACCTGGCGCTCATTTCGACCGACGAAGATGGCGTCATCGAAGTCATAGACCGCCCTGCGAATGATTGGCAGCGACAACTTTTGCGTCAGGGCACTTTCGGAGGCGAAGTCGCGGTTGACGAACAACACGTCGTAGCGCGGGGACTCCAGCAAGTCGCGCAGGCGGTTGAGTTTCATGACGGCGCGGCCCAGCCGGTAATGGACCGCGCGAGCGGTCCGCCAAGGCAGCCGGCTTTGCCACTGCCGGTCGGGCCGGTTGCGCCGGTGCTCAACCTGCCAGCCTTCTTTCTCGAGGTGCGGAATAAACTGGATGAATCGAAACCGGCTGGCCGGATCGAATCCGCTTTGAGTCAATCCCATGAGTGTCGGCATAAGCGTAATGGTGTCGTGTTGTCGGTGTTCAAGTGTGGTTGTGGAAAAATGTAAGCGCGCTCATCTCCCCGCCTGCGTCAACTGGCGCAAGCCCTGCTTGATCCAGGCGCCGAACTGCGCGCGTCTCCTCATCTCCGCGATTTCCGCTTTCAGCCGCGCGTTTTCATTTTCCGCTCGTGCCAGGCGGACCTGCAACATTTCCAGATTATTCTCCTGAAAGACCGGTTGGTTGGCATACAGCGCGGCAAGGGACGGGCTGCCGTTCGCGTGTGCGAACGAAATTTCCCGGCCCAGCAGGTTGGCGGACAGCGCGCGCAAGCGGCCGGCGCGCACTTCACGGGAGGCATCAACCATGGCGGCCATGAGCGTGGCCACCCTCCGGGCCGCCTGGCCGTCACACTCCAAGGCGTCGCGCAGGCAATCCTGCTGAAAGGCCAGCTTGTTGGCGGTCGGACGGAGCAATTCATCCATCACCTGCCCGATGTGCTGCGGCGCGGAAATGGTCCAGGCCGTCGGCACGAAGCGCGGCACGTTGTGATAGTCCAGCGCGGCCACCGGACGCCGCGCAAGCATGGCCTCCAAAATCGCCGTGCTGGGCGTGGAAATGACCGCGTCCACGGTTTCCAGAACCGCAAGGAGCTCCGAGCCGCAAACGCGGTTCATTTTGTTAATAATTCCCAGTTCCTCGGCAATGGCTTTGCTGACCCGCCAGTGCGCCTCAATGCCCGCCATGTTTTCCAAGTGCTCCTTGACATCCCGCAGCGAGCGCAGCGTCACCTCCCGCTGCTCCGCCGTAAACCCGGGATTCTTGGCGGTCATGACCAGCACACGGCGGCCCGGTCTGGCGACCGGGGCGATGGCGCTTCGGCTGATGAAGTCCAGGCGCGGCATGCCGGTCACTTCGACCTTGCCCGCGTTGCCCCAGGCAGCTATCTGGCGCGCGCTTTGGCGGCCAATGCAGGCGATCTTGTCGGCGATGACCGGTTGATGCTGAGGCGCGCCACCGCCGGCGCCGAACAGTGGATTCTCATACTGGCAGCGCCATTCAAGAATGCCGTCCTGCAGCACCAGCGAAGGAATGCCCGCCTGGCGCGCCGCATCCAGGCAACGGTTGCTGTCATAGCGCTAATCATTGACGCAAAGCACGATGTCCGGGCGCGCGGCCAGGAGCGCCTCGGGTTCCCATGTGGCGTCCTGAATAAACTCCGCCGCGCCGTCCAGCGCCTCCTCGACCGGTTGCGCGTGCGCCAACTGGTCGCGGAGCAGGCACCAGACTTTCATTTTACCAAGGGATGCGATGTCAGAGGCCCGTGTAGGCATATTGGGGCTTGGCCGGTTGCGGTGATTCCACGCGGGGCAGCGCAGGCGCGTGCCTTGCCGCGGCAGGTTTCTCCTCCAGTTCGTGGTTCCAGCTGGGCGGCATGTTCTTGCGCAGCTCGATGTTCTTGAACGGCGCGCTCTGGCGGGCGCCGACCTTTTTGGCCCAGCGCGCCATGCGCTGAATGCCGTCCTCCAGCGGGACGAAGGCGCCGTTGCCGAAGAGCCGCTTGGCTTTCTCATGGCTGGCATAGGCGTGCTGCACCTCGTTGCGGGCCGGCAGATATTGAATTTTTGGCGACACCTTGAACGCCTTCCCCACGACCTTGGCCAGTTCGTTGACGCTGTAGGGCTGGTCAGCGCCGATGTTGATGACCTGGTTGTAGGCAGACGGTGTCTCGACCGAGCGGGCAATGGCCGGCGCCAGGTCGTCAATGTGGCTGAAGGCGCGCGTCTGCGTGCCGTCGCCGAAGATGGTCAGCGGTTCGCCGCGCATGATCTGGTTCATGAAGATGCCAATGACATTGCGGTAACGGTCGCCAATGTTCTGGTTTTCGCCGTACACGTTGTGCGGGCGAAATATGACGTAGTTGAGGCCGAACATCTCGTGCGCCGCCTTGAGGTCCAGTTCCACCGCGTATTTGCTCACGCCATAGGGGTCCTCTGGCTGCGGCACCATGTCCTCGCGCATGGGCAACTGTCCCGCGCCATAGACCGCGATGGACGAAGTGAACACAAAGCAACGGACGTCGTGCCGGACGGCCTCGTTGATGAGGTTGACACTGCCGATGAGGTTGTTGGTGTAGTTGAAGCGCCGGATGAAATGAGACAGCCCCTCCGCCGCGTAGGCCGCCAGATGGTACACATGCTCAAAGGGATATTTTTTGAAAAGGTGGGCGATCAATTCCTGATCTGTCACCGATCCCTGAACGAAATCCACGCCCTTGGGCACGTGATCGCGAAAGACGCCGCTCAAGTCATCCAGCACCACCACATCATGGCCCAGATCCCGGCAATGCCTGGCCACATGTGATCCGATAAATCCCGCTCCGCCCGTGACGAGTGAGTACATAATCCTCCTTGGTTAAATGAAAAGGGTTGTCGGTTTGGTTTTGCCGGGGAGACAAAAATTTAAAGGGGAGAACCAGGCTGTTTCAGAACAGAGCGCCCGCCGGGTTGTAAATGTCGTGAATGCGGATCAAGCCCAGGCATCGTTGTTCGGTGTCCACAACCGGCAGCACCGAAATCTGAGAGGGGCGGTTCTCCATCAGGTGCAGGGCCTCGCCCAGTTTCGCCTCCGGCAAGATGGACACCGGCGCCCGCGTCATGATGTCTTCGGAGCGCAGCGCCCGCATGTCCTCATGCTGCTGGAGGGCGCGGCGCAAATCGCCATCGGTGATGATGCCTTCCAGTTTTCCGTCGGCGGACACAACGCAGGCCGCTCCGTAGGGAAACTGCGTCATGGCGACGACGATTTGGCGCAGGGTGTCCCTTGCCTCCACCATGGCGATGCCCGGGGCGGCGTGAAAGGCGTCCCGGACGGTCAAAAGCAAATTGCGCCCAATCTGGCCGCCCGCGTGATACTTCGCGAAATCCTCAACCGTAAAATGCCGCGCATGCATCAGAGCCGAGGCCAGCGCGTCGCCGATGGCCATGGCAACCACCGCGCTGCTGGTGGGGGCGATATTGCAGGGATCGGCCTCGGAGGCGACCGAGCCGTCCAGCAACACGTCCACCATCGAGGCAAGCTGGCAGGAGGTATTGCCCAGGATGCCGATCAGCGGCGAATCAAACTGCCGGAGCATCGGCACCAGGCGCAGCAGTTCGGCTGTGCTGCCGCTTTTGGTGATGAGAATGGTCGGGTCACCCGGCTCGTACACGCCCAGGTCGCCATGCAGCGCCTCGGCGGGGTGCAGGAACACCGATGGGGTGCCCGTGCTGCACAACGTCGCGACAAGCTTCTGCCCCACCAGTCCGGACTTTCCAAGGCCGGTGACCACGACTTTGCCGGAGTGATCAACAATCAGTTTCACGGCGCGCGTCAGCGTGCCATTCAACCGCCCGGCAGCCACGCGAATGGCCTCGGCCTCCGCCTCCATCGTTTCTCGGGCCACGGCCAGACGCTGCTGGTCCTCGCTTGCAATCTGGGCTTCGGTCGTTTGCATAAAACAGGTTCCTTTGAACAAAATAAGGCGGAATACGCCCTTTTCCCGAGGCAGGCGAGACGCCTGCCCTGCCTTGTTGAAGCACGGCGGAACGACTTATATTTCCTTCCAACTCCCGTTGCGCTTTTTGAAAATGGACATGGACCCCGCTTCGTCCACCAACTCCATCTCGTCTCGCTGCTTGGCAAGAATATCGGCGCGCAACTGGGCCAGGTCACTCCACTGGGTGGACAGGCAGCGGCTGTTGGCCATGTCATGATGAATGATGTAGCCGCCCTCCTTGACGCGCCTGCCCCAGCGATTGTGGTCGCGCTTGGCGGCCTGGTAGGTGTGGTCGCCGTCAATGAAAACAAAATCGAATTGCTCGGGCCGATCTATTTCATTGGCGTCGCCCACGACCAGTTCCACGCGGTCGGCCAGATGGCGTTGTTGCAGGATGCGGTGAAGCTGGGCGTCGTCCTGCGGCGCGATGTCGATGGAGACGAGCTTGCCGCCGCTGCCCACAGCCACGGCCAGCAGCAGTGTGCTGCCGCCGTTGAACCGTCCGATTTCCAGCCCAACCGGATTGGTCATTCTTGAGACGGTCTTGAACAGCGCGGCTGCCTCATCCAGGTCCTGCCGGATGAGCCCCCGGCTGATGGGGCTCAATTCAAACAGCGGCGCCAGGTCCTCGAAGCTCTCGAGACGGTGAGGAATGCGGGCGTCCTTCCAATCGTACAGGTAGGCGCGGTTGAACTCGCGCGCGACCAGTTCGTAGTGATTTCTCCGGAGAGAATCCACAAAAGCCTGCGGCGCCATTTTCACAAGGCAATCGCAGCCGAAGTTAAGGGTGTTTTGAACAAGTTTCATTGTGTTGATCCATACAGGTTGAGTTCAGGAGGAAGACCCGGCCAAGGCGCGAAATTTGCCGGCCACAGTTTTGCGGGCCGCGCCCGCGGAGCGCTCGCAAAATTGCCGGACAGCCAGGCGCTCGCGCAATTTTTTGTCCAGCAGGAGAAACCACATCATCACCAGGCCGCAAACACCTGTGAGGGTCGCGGCGGCGGCCGCACCCAAAAAGCCGGAGATTGTCGGGCACACACCGCGAGAACGCACGGCCCCCGGAAACAACAGCGCCAGGACAACAAGGACAGGCCGGGCATCCTCCCACACAAAACGCCAGAAAGGGCGGTGGAACATTTTTGCGGTGAGCAGCGGCAGCATCCACATCGACGTGAGCAGCGCGGCGATGCCCGTGGCGGCCATCACGCCGACAACGCCAAAGCGCATTCCCAGGTAGATGGACAGGCCCACGTTCAAAATCCCCTCCAGAATCCGCACCAGGCATTGGCCGCGCACGGCGAGATTGGCCGAGAGAATCACGCGATTGGGCATGACCCAGAGGCTGCAAACAGTGGCCAGCGCCAAGGCCAGGTCGAGGTTGGCTCCGCCATAATTGGCCGGCCCGACCCAGGCCGTGACAAAACTTTGATT
Source organism: uncultured Verrucomicrobiales bacterium (assembly GCA_937983475.1). Taxonomy (GTDB): domain Bacteria; phylum Verrucomicrobiota; class Verrucomicrobiia; order Limisphaerales; family JACDHS01; genus CALJZV01. The sequence continues at coordinate 4,868 of CALJZV010000391.1, read as the reverse complement.
GCCCGACCACACCGCCAGCGCCGCGACCACAGCCAGTCCCGAGGAAAGCACGAATAATTGCCGGTAAGCCTTGAGGCTTTCCTCCTTTTGATTCAGCCCGAGCATTTGCCCAAGCATCGGCCGCGCATTCTCGGACACCAGCCAGACCAAACCGCCGGCCAGCTCATAAACCCGTGAGGTCAGCGCCAGCGTGGCCACCGTCTCGACCGAAACTATTTTGGCTGTCATGGCCGTGTCGAGCGAGTTGATGACCATGCCCGCCACCGCGCCGAGGCTGAACCAGACGCCCAGCCCTCCGATTTGCCGCAATTCATCCCATGAGGCATAGCGATAGCGGATCCGCAACGCAGGCAGCAGCCGAAATGTCCTGACGCAGGCCAGCGCCACCGTGACCAGACGTCCCACCAGATGCGCCGCCGCCAGGGAATAAATGCCCCACCCCATCTTGAGAAACACCACTGTCAGGACTGTCCGAATGGCAATCAGCAGCAGCCCGAAAAGGTTGTCCACGTGCATCTGCTGGTTGGCGATCAGCAGCGCGGAGAAAACCTGACCCCAGATGGAGGCTGCCACGCCGATAACCGACAACGCCATGACCAGCATGGCGTCCCGTTGCAAATCGGGGCGAATGGGAAAGAATTGGGGAAACCCCCAGGCCAGCGCCAAACCGGCTCCCACCACAGCCAGCACAATGGCGTTTTGGGCGAAGAAAGCGGTGCTGACCAGCCGGTTGATTTTTTCGGGCTCCGGCTGGCCCGACAACCGCGCGGCCTGGATGCGAAGACCCGCCGTAATGCCAAGGTCCATCAGCGTCAGCCAGCCCAGCACGTCCAGCGTCAGGGTGAACAGGCCGAATTCCTCGCGATCCAGAAACCGGAGCGTGTAGGGCGTCAGCCACAGGCCGACCAGCACATGGATGATCATGCGGGCCGAGCCGGTGCTCAGGCCCGTGAGATAATTCCGCAACCGATTGTGAGACGATGTCATGACATTTCGTGCGCATAGCGATTTCCCCGGCGCTGCGGGGATTTATCAGGCGCGTCAGGCCTTCCAAACTTTGGAGACATCCAGGTTGGGCACCTCGGCCATGGCGTTGCGCGTGTCCACGATCAGTTGGGCCCAGTTTCCCAGTTGCTTGTAATTGATCGCGTCGTGCGCGGTGGCGATGACCACTATGTCGAACTGGGCCAGCGTCGCCCGGTTCCAGCAGACCGACTTGAGTCCCGCCCACTGGGAATGCTCGCGCGAGGGGCGAATCACCGGCACATGCGGGTCGAAATAATCCACGCTGGCGCCGCGCCGGGCCAACAGGTCCATCAGGTGATAGCTGGGAGACTCCCGGTCGTCGTCCACGTTGGGCTTGTAGGCAATGCCCAGGATCAGCACGCGGCTGCCCTTAAGCGGCTTGCCCGCCAGGTTGAGCGCCTCGGCGGTCCGGTTGACGACGTACTCGGGCATCCAGGTGTTGATCTCCCCGGCCAGCTCAATGAACCGGGTGTACTGCCCGTACTCGCGCGCCTTCCAAGTTAAATAAAACGGGTCAATGGGAATGCAGTGCCCGCCCAGTCCCGGGCCGGGATAAAAGGGCATGTAGCCGAAGGGCTTGGTTTTGGCGGCGTTGATGACCTCCCAGATGTCGATGCCCATGGCCGTGTAAACCATCTTCAACTCGTTGACCAGGGCGATGTTCACGCTGCGGAAGATATTTTCCAACAACTTGGTCGCCTCCGCGGTGCGGCTGGAAGAAACCGGTATCACCGTTTTGATGGCGCGCCGGTAGAGAGCCACCGCCCGCTCCAAACATTCAGGGGTCAGGCCGCCCACAACCTTGGGAATTTCGGAGACGCGGCTGGCCGGGTTGCCCGGATCCTCGCGCTCCGGGGAGAAGGCCAGATGAAAGTCCTCGCCCGCCTTGAGGCCGGAACCTTCCTCCAGAACGCCGCGAAGATCCTCGTCGGTGGTGCCCGGATAGGTGGTGGACTCCAGCACCACCAGCGAGCGCTTGCGCAGGTGAGGGGCGATGGCCTGGCCGGTCTTGAGAATGTAGGAAATGTCCGGCTCCCGGTTCTTGTTCAACGGCGTTGGCACGCAGATGATGACCGCGCCGACTTCGCTGACGCGGGAGAAGTCCGCCGAGGCGCTCAGGCGCCCTGCCTGCACTTCCTGGGCGATTTCAAACGGGTCAATGTGCTTGATGTAGCTTTTCCCGGCGTTGATGGCCTCGACCTTCGCAGAGTCAATGTCCAGGCCGAGCACCTCTGTCCCGGCCTTGGCAAAGTGCAGGGACAAAGGGAGGCCAACGTAACCCAATCCGACAATGGCGATTTTCATTTTATTATAAGTTGAAGGTGTTCTTGGTGAAGCCCAACGGCTGCGAAAAGCACACCCATGCATTCCCTTGCAGCGCCTTCCGCAGCCATGGGTTGATTCGTCAGGTGGAGATCAGTTTTTTTGACTGGGATTCCTCGATTTGCCGACCGTAATTCTCCTTCGGGCCGTAGTGGTAGAAATAGCCGTTGCCGCTGCGCATGGGCAGGAAGTTGAGGACAATGCCCGAGGGCAGCACACCCGCGCGCTCCATCAGGGTGATGGCCCGCTGGATGGCTCGGCGCGGGGTTCGCCCCGCCCTTACCACCAGGCAGACTTTTCCCGCGTGGGGAAGCAGCAGGAGCGTGTCGCTGACCGCGTTGATCGGCGCGGTGTCGATGACGACGCTGTCGTAGGTGAACTGCGCCTCCAGCAGCAACTGGCCGACGGCCTCGGACGCCAGCAGCTCGGCGGGGTTCGGAACAGAGCGGCCCGCGGGCAGCACCTGAACATTGGGATACACCGTGTCGCAGGCCAGTTTCTCCAAAGAGCCCTTGCCCAACAGCACATCGGATGCCCCGGGCGTGTCGGGCGGGAAACCAAAGCTCTCGCCGATCTTTGGCCGGCGCAAATCCAGGTCAATCAGCAGCACTCGCTTGCCCTGTTGCGCATTGCACAGCGCGTGGTTCACGCTGCAAAAACTCTTGCCCTCTCCCGGATCGGCGCTGGTGAACAACAGCACCTTGCCGCTGTGCGACCGGTCGGCCAGCGCCGTGGTCGTGCGCAGGGTGCGGAATCCCTCGGTGCAAAGCGAGTGGGGCTCCTCGAAAATGATGTGCCTGACCGCGTGATTGGCGCCGGCGGGAGCTTTGGGAAGCGCCGCCCAGACCGGCAGTTGAAGACACTCCTCGGCCTGGTCCACAGTCTGAATGGAGTTGTCCGCCAAACGCTCCACATAAAGCAGCCCAAAGGCGCCAATCAGCGCCAGAACAAAGGCGGCAACTGTAATCAGCGCTGTCGGCGGCTGGATCGCCGTCGCGGGCGAGGAGGCGGGCTCGACGACGGCAATGGCCGCGCGCTCCAGCCCTTTGCTCAACAGGTCGGTCTCTTTCAGCCGCTTCAATACCGAATCATAGAGTTCGCGGTCGGATTGCAACTCGCGTTGAAGCACGTGGAATTGTATGGCTTTCTTGTCATGCTCCAAGGCTTCGAGCTGGGTTTCCTGAAGCGCGGATTCCAAATTCTTCTCACGGGACAGGGCGTCCTCGTAAGCGGCTTTCGCCGACTCGGGGGCTCGGGAGGCGACAAGCCGCAAGGTGTTCTTTAGATCGTCCAGTTGCTGCTGGGCCTGGGCCATCTTTGGATACTTGGACTTGTATCGCATCCCCAGGGTGGCCACGATGGCCTCCTGCTCGACAATTTTTCGGCGCAAATCGGAAACCGCCGGGTCAAGCTGAACGCCGGGCAACGCCAGAAGGGCGTCGGGCGAGACGGCCAATATTTCCATGCGCCGGTAGTCCGCCTCGAGGCGCAGGCGGTCAGCCTTGGCCAAAGTGTAGTTGCGATTCAGCTCACGGAGCTTTTCCGAAACGATGTTCTGATGCTCCTCCATCGAGACGGTCTTGTTGGTTTCCTTGTAGTCCTGGATGAGTTTCTCGGATAGCTCGAGCTTGGCCTTGAGACGCGCGGCCTCCTCATACAACAGTTCGTTGGCGGCCTGCGTGGTGCTGAAGCGCTGGTCAAGGCTCTGGCGTATGAATTCCTCGGCCACCGAATTGGCGAGTTTCTCTGCCAGGGGCGCATGAACATGCTGCACTGTGATGTCAATCAGGCGCGTCTCCTGGCGCAGCTTGACGTTGACCATACCGGACAGCGCCTTGATGAGGCGGTCTTCTGTCAAATTCGCTTTTCCAGGGAGAAACTGAGGGTCTTCCAGCAGGTTATTGGCCCGGACCACGCGGCGCAGAACGCTGGTGTTCTTGATGTTCTGGACAATGGTGTTGAGCATCTCGCTGGTGCGCAGATCCTGCCCGCCCAACTCGTCAATTTTAATAAGCCGCTGCACCTCCTGGTCCACCTGGAGCACGGCCTTGGCCGAATATTTGACTGGAATTCGTGATGCAAAGAAGGCGGCGCCAGCAGCGCCACAGAACGCCACCAGCAAAATAAGCCACCAGCGTTCGGCCAAAAGCTGCAGGGCCTGGCGCAGCTTGAGGGGATTGCCAACCTCGATGATTTCTCCGACGTCCACCACCGAATTGTCCGGTCGGCCGGGCGTCTTGCCGTTCTGGTATTTGATGAGGTCCGAGTTCATAGGTCAAAAAATGCTGGAGTGAACAACAATGGCGTCACCGGGTTCGATCTGAAGGGTTTGCGCCTGGGCTTTGGTGGACATGTCCTTGGCGTTGACTTGGAAAACCTTGGTTTCGGCCCCGACGGTGCGCCGGATGGTGACCTTGCCCGAGCGGGCAAACGGCGTGAACCCGCCCGCAATGGCCACCGCCTGCAACAGCGTCGTCGGCTCGCCATCGGGAAATGTGTAAAATCCCGGCTGCGCGACT
>CALJZV010000390.1 GCA_937983475.1 uncultured Verrucomicrobiales bacterium | reverse complement strand
GAAACAGGCCAGGGACATACTTGGGACGCGCGGGCACCAGAGGAGCGAGATGGCTCTCCACCGAGTCGCCGCCCCAGCCGAGATTGCGGAAGGTCACATTGCGGTCAGGAAAGGCCATCGTCAGCATCGCCTCGATGTGACCCTCGTCCTGTTCGCGCTCCATGAACACTCCGCCGATAAACGCCACGCGGTCGCCATCGTTCATTTCAAACTTTTCGGACTTCTTGGCCGGAGCAGCAAAACCGGAAAAGGTGATTACCAGAAAGGCAACAAAGCAGAGCGTTTTTTTCATGGAAACAGTTACATTTTATTACCGGCTGATCCAAAGCGCGTCGAGCGTGGTTTTCCGATGAGCCGTACCTTGGGCGCATTCACGCAATGTTCTTGGTTTTTATTCTGACGATTGCCGCGAAATGTAGGGCAGGCGTCCCCGCCTGCCTTTTTTAAAGAATTTCCCGTCATGCCCCGCCCAGGCGAGACGCCTGTGCTACTTTGCTGGCCGCTTGATCGTTGATTACAATTACAACGCAAAAAATGCGCCCACACACCCTAATTGCCTTGTTTTTGCGGCGTCAGTTCGGCATGCATCCGCTGGAGCACCCGGTTGCGGGGATGCAACTCAAGGCCGCGGTCGAGTAGTTCCCGGGCGCGTGGCGTGTCCCCGACATGGCGGTGGACATATACCGCCAGGGCAATAGCGGTGCCGCTCTCTTGCGAGATGCGCATTGTGCGCTCAACTTCCCGGAGAACCTCCGCCCGGGTCGAAAGGTCGCCCAAAGCGTTCAGAGCCCGGTTCGCGGCAAAGGGCGACAGATGGCGAAACTCGCGTTCGGCCAGATAATCCCGCGTGGCTGGCGCGTCGCGCACAAACACCGCATAGGCGTCATCGAAGTACATTAAGCGGAACTCTGGATGCACCGTCAACCGGTTGGCCAGATGATTGGGATTGGCAAGGTCTTCCTTGATATAAATAAAAAAAGTTTGGAACCCATATTTCTCGCACGCCGCGTCGATGGTCATTCGCCCGTCCTCGATGGCCAACAGGTCGTCCCACACCGAGATGTCGAAGACAAAAAAACGGCCGTCCATGAACACCTTGGTTTCCGGTCCCAGAAAATAAAGCAGGTAACCACCCGGGCCGTAGCTGTTGAACAAGTTATCTGGAGGCCGATTGACTTTGAAATATTCAACGGCATTTTTGGGCAGGATCGCCGTGTCAATGCCCGTTCGCAGCAAGCCCGGTCCAACTCCCATTGCGCCGCTGGCTTTGGCCCAAAGAATCCCGCCAGACATCAACAGGGCCGCAACGCTCACCACCATTCGTTGACGAAACACCGCCTCAAGCGGCTTCAAATGCGGCACTGCCAGCGCCGCCAGAACAAAACTGGACACACCCAGGTGCCGCCGCTCGTTCAGTTCCAGGAACAGAAACAGGGCCGCCGTCACGTGCTGCCAAAGTGGGATCTGCTTATAATTGACCACAAGCATCCAGATTACGACGCCGGTGAACACCGCCAGACCCACGTAGGTCGGCAACGGCAGGTTCATGGCGCGCGTCGAATAAAGCGGCATGTATTCAAAAAGGTGCGTCCGGAGCGTCGGCACATTGGCGACCTGAAACACCAGTTCCAGAATGCGCGGCCCGTAGGGATTGGCCATCTAGGCCAGCGAGGCGGCGGCGCAAGGCAAGAGCCAGCGGAAATTTTCAGCGGTGCGTTGGCGCGCCCAAATCCACAACCGATGAAGCCCATACAACCCGAGCGGCGCAAACCCAATGACAAACCCGCCATGCAGATTGGCCCAGATTGCCATGAGCGGCGCCAACAACCACAAACGCCGCGGCAGTTTTCCCGCAGCGGCGGCGGGACTGCTGTCGGCCGTCACCAGGATCAAAACTTCCAAGGTGATGCAAAGCAGGCTGAAGATTTCCGGGCGGGGGGAAAAGCGCAGATACGTTCCCAGCGCCAGAGGCAACAGCAGCAGGACCACGCTGCCGCGGTTGCCGAAGAGCCGCACACTGGCCACGTAAAGCGCGCCAAAAGCGCCCGCGACAACCGCGAACACGAGCAGCACCAACCCCTGCGGCCCCACCAATTCATGCAGCCCATGCAACAGAACTGAACTGGCCCAACCCGTGGAAATCCACTCGTTCCCGAATCCCGTGTGGGAGAACAAGTCGCCCGGCGGCAGCGTTCCATGCTCCAGCAC
>CALJZV010000389.1 GCA_937983475.1 uncultured Verrucomicrobiales bacterium | reverse complement strand
GCAAAGACTACGAAGTAAAGCTGCGCACCTTCAAAAACGCCCTGCCGGTCAACATCCGGCATTTCCGGGAATTTCCCGAAGCGGTGAGAAAACTGCCTGAGGTGATGAAGGAACAGCCCATTGTCATGTTCTGCACCGGGGGCATCCGATGCGAGAAGGCCGGCCCCTTCATGGAGCAGGAGGGCTTCAAAAACATTTTCCAGCTCGAGGGGGGCATCCTCAAATATTTCGAGGAATGCGGCAACGCGCATTACGATGGCGAGTGCTTTGTGTTCGACCAGCGCGTGGGCGTTGACCCGAGCCTGCATGAAACCGACTCAGGCCAGTGCTTCAATTGTCAGACACCGTTGACCAAGGAGGAAACCAAGGACGCCCGTTACGTGCCGGGAAAATCCTGCCCGTATTGCTTCAAGACGCCCGAGGAGCAACTAAAGCTCACCCTCGCCCGGCGGCACGAGGCCATTGCCCGCCTGACCCGCCCGCTGCCGGGCAGCGTGCCTTACGACAATTTCCGCCCCATCATCGTCCCCGAATGTTGCGATGGACAGACCGTGCTCGATGCTTTTTGCCAGGTGGTCAGGCATGTTTCCCGCGAGGAATGGGCGGCCGAATGCGAGAGGGGATTGATCCTGAACAACAGCCGGGAAGCCGTTGCCGCATCACATCACGTCCGCGCCGGAGAATTTTACCTGCACAAATTTCCAAACATCGTGGAGCCAGACGTCAACGGAGACATTAAAATTCTGCACGAAGACGAGGCGCTGATTGTCATCAACAAGCCCGCCCCACTGCCCATGCACGCCGGCGGCCGGTTTAATCGCAACACGCTCCAGCATATCCTCAATACCGTGTATCATCCGCAGCGCCCGCGCCCCGCGCATCGGCTCGACGCCAACACCACCGGGGTGGTTCTCATCACGCGCACGAGGCATTTCGCCTCCAAACTCCAGCCGCAATTTGCGCGAGGCACGGTCGAAAAAATATATTTGGTCCGAGCGCAGGGCCATCCCAGCGAAGACCGCTTCGCCTGCGACGCGCCCATCAGCGCCGATCCGGGCGAAGTTGGAACACGCCGGGTGGATGCGGAAGCCGGCTTGCCCTCGCGCACCGAATTCCGTGTCCTGCAACGCCTCGCAGATGGCACAACGCTGCTTGAGGCGCGCCCGCTCACTGGCCGCACCAACCAGATTCGCATTCACCTATGTCACCTGGGTTTTCCGGTCTGTGGCGACGCGGTTTATTTGGCCGTCAACAAACTGGGCGAAACGCAGACGCTTCACCCAAACGATCCCCCGCTCTGCCTGCACGCGTGGCAAATCACCTTCAACCATCCGCTCACCCGCAAGAAAATGTCCTTTTGCGCGCCACCTCCGACGTGGGCGAGTTCAATCGGCTTTTAATTTACTAAAACATGAAGAATCCCATTCCCTTTTTAAGAAAGATCGCCCTGCTTGAGGCGGTTTCATTTCTGCTCCTCTTGTTCATCGCCATGCCACTCATATACGCCTTGGACATGCCCCTTGCCGTGAAGGTCACCGGCTGGATTCACGGGGCGCTGTTCATGATTTTTTGCGTTGCGCTACTGCAAACCATGTTGGCAGCCAAATGGCCGATTAGCCGCTCGGCCATGGTGTTCATCGCCGCGCTGATTCCCTTTGGGCCGTTTGTGATCGACCGACGAATGGCGGTCTATGAGGCGGAATTCCTCAAGGCTCAGCCGGTGACAAAATAAATCCCGTGATGCGCGTCGACGGCCACAACGCGCGGCATATCCAACCCGCCCGAATCGGTTGGATTTGGCATCGCCACAGTTGACTGCTTTGGTGTTTTCAGGGCAATTCCCCAGCCAGCGCTCCGGTTGCGCAACCCCATGGCTCGCCTTTCATTTCCCTCAAACTATGAAGCAATTCAAATACGTCCTATTGGGCAGCGGCGTGGTTGCCGGTTATGCCGCGCAGGAATTTGCGCAACAGAAAACCGGCAAAGGCCAGGTGGCCATCGTCACGGCCGATGAAACCATCCCCTACGACCGACCGCCGCTTTCCAAGCAGTTCCTCGCCGGCGAGGCCCAGCGCAAGGACATTCTCATCAACGACGCCTCCTTTTACAAAAAGCACGGCATCGAGGTGCTGACCAATCACCCGGTGGTAAAGGTGGATTTGCGCCAGAAAAAACTGCGCTGCAAGCCCGGGGGCGAAATCCGCTTCGAAAAGCTTTTGATCGCCACCGGTTCCGAGGTGCGCACCCTGAAGGTTCCCGGCGCTGACTTGAAAAACATTTTCTATCTGCGTCTGCTCCGGGACTCCGAAGCCATCCGCAAGCAAATTAAAAAAGACGCGCGCGCGGTGGTCATCGGCTCGGGCTTCATTGGCATGGAGGTGGCCTCGGTCCTGGCGCGCAAGGGTGTGAAAACCACGATGGTGTTCCGCGGCGGTCGGGTGTGGGAGAGTTTTTTCACGCCCGCGATTTCCGGCTTTTTCCAGGATTACTACCGAAAGAGGGGCGTTTCCATTCTCACCGAGGACCGCGTCATTGGCTTCCACGGCAAGGACACGCTGGAAGAAGTGGAACTGGAATCGGGCGAGCGGCTTCCGGCGGATTTCGTCGTGGCCGGCATCGGCGTTGAACCGGCGACAAGCCTGTTTGAGGGCACGGGCCTGAAACTCGACGACGGCATCGTGGTGAATGAATTTTTGGAAACCAGCATTCCCAATGTCTGGGCCGCCGGGGATGTGGCAAGGTTTCCTGACGCGGTATTTGGCAAGCAGCGTCGTATTGAGCACTGGGACAACGCCGTCGAGCAGGGCCGCGTGGCCGTTCGCAACATGATTGGAAGGCCCCAGCCATTCATCCATGTCTCCTATTTTTTCTCGGATGAATTTGATCTTTCCTGGGAATTCTGGGGCGACACCGAAGAGCACGACGAGGTGGTTTATCGCGGCGACCTCAAGCAGGGAAAGTTCAGCGCATGGTGGCTCAACAAAGGCCGGCTCATGGCCGCGCTGGTCTTGGACCGGCCCGAGGAAGAGCGCGTAATGGCCCCCAAATGGATCATGCAATGCCGCGTGCTGAATCCCGCAATTTTGCGCAACGAAAAACGCTCTTTGGCCGAATTGGAAACCAAGGACGCAGTGGCTGAAAAGCCTGAGCTGACCTTTGTTTAGTTATGGACAAATAAAAGCCGGCTCGAAGGCCAGATGAATCAAACCGCTGCCAGGTCCCAGCCGGGATCAATTTCCGCGTCCAGCGAGGTCGGCGGCACATGATGAAGCAGCTTGCGCTCGGCCAGGATGCCGATCATGGCGGCATTGTCGGTGCAAAGTTTTTTTTCCGCCAACCGCAGCAAAAGCCCATTGTTTTCGCAGGCCCGCGTCAGTTCAGCACGGAGCGTGCGGTTGCAAGTCACCCCTCCGGACGCCGTCACGCAGGGCGTCCCAAGTCGCAAGGCGGCCCGCACGGTTTTTTTCACCAGCACCTCCACGATGGCCGCCTGCACGCTGGCGCAGAGGTCCCGCAACCGCCGCGAATCCTCCAGCAGTTCCGGGTTCCTTTGGAGAAAATAACGCACTGAGGTTTTCAGGCCGGCAAAGCTGAAATCGTCGTTGGCCTCCTTGAGCAACGGGCGCGGAAACGCGAACGCCTGCGGGTCGCCTTCCGAGCCGAGCCGGTCCATTTCCGGGCCGCCGGGATAAGGCAGGCCGATCAGTTTGGCCACCTTGTCGAAACATTCGCCCGCGGCGTCGTCGAGCGTGGAGCCGAGCACCTGGTGGGACAGTTCATTTTCCACAAGGACGAGCATGGTGTGTCCGCCGCTGACAATCAGGGAGACGTTGGGTTGAAAAGCGCCAAAATCCGCGCGCGGCGGCTGGCCGCTGATCCAGGGCGAGTAAAGATGCGCCTCGTGGTGATGAATGCCAATAAACGGCTTTCCGGCAGCATAGGCAAAGCCCTGCGCGGCCTTGAGGCCCACCAGCAACGCCGTCGGCAACCCGGGTCCCTGGGTGGCGGCAACCGCGTCCACGTCCCCGGCTGTTCTGCCCGCCTCTTGCAGGGCAGCGGTGGCCACGGGAAGCAAATTCCTCAGGTGCTCGCGCGCGGCCAGTTCCGGCACAACTCCGCCATACTCGGCGTGTAGTGCGATTTGCGAGGAAATGACGTTGGACAGCACCACGCCGCCAGAAATCACCGCGGCGCTGGTTTCGTCGCAGGAGGTTTCAAGAGCAAGCAGGGTCATCGGAGTTCGTGGCAACCGCAGAGAAATTAAAGCGCCGGGTCACGATTTATTTTGTCGAGGCAACTTTACCCGCCGATTTGCCGTTGCGCTGGGTGTAGAGAAGGATGCCCTTGAGCAAATCCACCGCGCGGTCCAACTGCGCGTCGCGGGCGTTCTGCACGCGCTCGCGCTCGGCTTCCTCCAACGAATCCAACCCGCCGGGCATGCGTTTCAACGCCAAATCGCGTTCCTGCTCCTCGGTCATGGGCACGATGATGTCCGGAGTGATGCCGCGTTCATGAATGACCTTGTGGCTGGGGGTGTAATATTTGGCCGTGGTCAGGCGCAGGGCCGAGCCGTCGGGCAGCGGCAGGATGCTCTGCACCGAGCCTTTGCCGAAGGTTTGCTCGCCGACCACAATGGCGCGGGTGATGTGCTGCAAGTCCTGGAGGCAGCCCGCGACGATTTCCGAGGCGCTGGCGCTGCCGCCGTTGACCAGCACGACAGTGGGAATATTGGGATGCTTGTTGCGCCCTGTGGCGCGGTATTCGGACTTTTGCGTGGCGCCGCGTCCTTCGGTGGAGACCACCAACTGGCCCTTGGGCACAAATTTGTCGCAGACCTGTCCGGCCTGGTCGAGGAGGCCGCCAGGATTGTTTCGCAAGTCGAGAATCAGCGCCTGCATTCCTTGGTCCTGAAGCTTTCGCAGGGCGGATTCGAGCTCGTTGGAGGTTTTCTCGCCAAACTGCGTGAGCCGGATGTAGCCGATTTTGTCCTCGCCCAGTGGAAATTCCCGTTTGTTGTTGATGTCCTTGACGGTGTCCACCTTGATCACGGCGCGCGTGAGCTTGAAGTCTTTGACTTGAGATGTGGAAGGTCGAAGAATTGTCACGGTCACATCGGTTCCAGGTTCACCTCGCAACCGCTTGACGGCATCCTCGAGGGTGAACTTTTCCGTGCTTTTGCCATCAATCTTGATGATGCGGTCACCGGCAAGAATGCCGGCGCGAAATCCCGGTGTGTCCTCCATGGGCGAAACCACCGTCAGTTGCTTGTCCCGGCTCAGCGAAACGACCACCCCGACGCCGCCGAACTCGCCCTGAGTGTCCTTTCGGAGTTCCTCGTATTTTTTGGGGTCCAGAAATTCGCTGTGCGGGTCGAGGCTGCCCAGCATTCCCTTGAGGGCGCCATGGATAAGATCCTGATAGGTCAGGTCTTCGCCATCCACATATTCCTGTCGCACTTTTTCCAGAACCTCCGAGAGCAACCGGTAATTGGCGTACGGCTCGTTGCGGTCCACACCCGCCTGGGCGGAATAATTGTAAATCTGGGCGCCGACAAAGAGGTTGGCCCCAAGAATCACCGTCAAAAGCCAATAGAGGAGACGCTTGTTCATAAAGCTTTTCAGTTGCAGGAAAGTAACGGCTGGGGAGGCGACAAGCAAGGTTGGTGCGAAGTTTTCACGGCCGCGGTTCCGGCGGTGGACTGGAAAAATAAGGGAATCACCCCTTGCCCCGACCGGCGCCTGAAGCTATTTTTTATAAACCTTTCCCTAAACAACAGTTGCTGGTCATGGATGAGTCAACTGTAAACAAATCCCGCACAATCTCCCATGGCCCGGAAGTCGTAGAGCGCCTGGTGTCTGTGGTTCAGGAACTTTCGCTTGCCCGGGAATTGAAAACCATCATGGAAATCGTTCGCCATGCGGCGCGAGAACTGACCGGGGCCGATGGGGCGACTTTTATTTTGCGGGAAGGCGGCTTCTGCTACTACGCGGACGAGGATGCCATCAGCCCCCTGTGGAAAGGAAAGCGGTTTCCCATGGAACACTGCATCAGCGGATGGGCCATGCTGAATCGGCAAGCGGCGCGCATTGAGGATATATTCTCCGACCCGCGCATTCCGGTGGAGGCTTACCGGCCCACGTTTGTTAAAAGCCTCGCCATGGTGCCCATCCGGACCGCGGACCCCATCGGGGCCATCGGCAATTACTGGGCGACCCGGCACGAGCCCACCGATCGGGAAGTCAAAATTTTGCAGGCCCTGGCGGACATCACCTCCGTGGCCATGGAAAATGTCCGGGTTTACTCCGAACTGGAGCAACGGGTGCTGGAACGCACCGCCGAGTTGGAAGCCGCCACCAATGAAATGGAGTCGTTCTCCTACGCTGTTTCCCATGACTTGCGCGCGCCGCTTCGGGCCATTCGCGGTTTTTCCGAATCCCTCCTGGAGGAGTGCGGCCAGGCGTTGGACCGCGACTGTCTGGACTATTTGAACCGCATTCAACGGGCTTCCGACCGCATGAATCATTTGATTGAGGGCCTGCTTTCCCTGGCCCGGTTGAGCCGGCAATCGATCCAGATTGAATCGGTTGACTTAAGCCAGTTGGCACGGGAAATCGCCTCCGAGTTGCAGGCCGGGGCGCCCACCCGGCGCGCGGCCTTCAACATCGCCAAAGGCCTGAAAGCAGAAGGCGACTCAGCGTTGCTCCGCGCGGCCCTGGAAAACCTGTTGTCCAACGCATGGAAATTCTCCGCCACTCAAATGGAGGCAAAAATCGAATTTGGCATCGAGCGAAATGCGGTCGGGTCCGTCTATTTTGTCCGAGACAACGGCGTGGGCTTTGACATGACGATGACGGAAAAACTGTTCACCCCCTTCCAGCGCATGCATACGGAAAAGGAATTCGCCGGCAGCGGTATCGGACTGGCCACCGTGCAGCGAATCATTCAGCGGCATGGCGGGCAAATCTGGGCCGAAGCCGCCGTTGACCAGGGAGCCACCTTTTACTTCACTTTGGGGCTAATAAACCGCTAGAGAACAGCACAGAACGCCACGCCACTCCAGGACGGTCACTTCAGCAACAACTCCAGGTATGGCAGGTCCGAAGGCAATGTGACCTTGGGGTTGGGCTCGGATGACGATACCAATCGAACAGGCTGGCCAATCAACTCGCAGGCCGCCGTGTCGTCGGTGACCATGAGCCCGCGCTTGCGTACTTCCTCGAGCGCCGCCCGGATGATCTCCACCCGGAAGCACTGGGGCGTTTGAACCGCCCACAACTTGGCCCGATCCAGATGCCGCGAAATCACCGTGCCGCCGTCCGATTCCTTGATGGTGTCTGTGACCGCTTGGGCGGCGACCGCCGCTCCCGTCTCACGGGCTGCTTGAAATGTCGCGGCAATCAAGGCTTCCGATGTGCAGGGCCTCGCCCCGTCCTGGATGGCCACCAATTGCACCGAATCCGGAAGCGCATTCAAGCCGTTCCAAACGGAATCCTGGCGCTCCTGCCCGCCGACGACGATGTTGTAAGGCTTGGTGAAAGAAAACTGCTGCGCCAATTCCTGGAAGGCGACACCCATGCCCTCGCGGACCACCACCACGATGTGGTCAACGCACCGGGCGGCGTTGAAGCGTTCCCAGGTGTGGGCCACCACCGGGCGCCCCGCGACCTCCAGGAACAGCTTGTCGCGGTTGGGCCCCATGCGTGTCCCCTTGCCGGCGGCGACAATGATGGCGGCGTTCATTTTGCTTGGAGGTAATTAAACCAAGGCGGTTTTAAGCCGCGCGGCTTTCCTGCGGGCCTTGTTCTTTGGGCGGTTCCACCTGCCACTTGGAGTCCTGCTTGACGTAGAGCGTGCGTGTGGGGAAGGCGAACTGAATTCCCTCGGCGTCGAAGCGCTTTTTCACCTCCAGGTTCATCTCTTGGATGCCGACCAGAAAGTCCTTGTAAACGGTGCCGTTCCACCAATGGATGACCATGATGTTCAGGGATGAATCAGCGAATTGATTGAAGCTGATCCAGACGTCATGCGTCATCGGATGCTTGCGGAAAATGTCGTCCAGAATGTCCAGCGCCCGCTGCACCTTGGTGGTTGGGGTGTCGTAGGTGATGGAAATGTTCATCGTGGTCTTGATGTTGGGCCGCTTGGTGATGTTGGTGATGGTGGCTCCCCCAACTGTCTTGTTGGGAATGGTGATCAAATGGCCGTCCAGGTTGCGGACCCGCGTGCTGCGCAGGCCAATGGCCTCAACGGTGCCGTCCACGTCAGGCAGCTTGATGCGGTCGCCGACGCGAAATGGTTTGTCCACAAACACCGCCACGGCGCCGAACAGGTTGGCCAGCGTGTCCTGCGCCGCCAAACCGACCGCCAGGCCGCCGACGGAACCCAACGCGATAACGCTGGTGATGTTCAGGCCGAGGTTCTGGCAGGTCACCAGCACGGCGACAACACCAACGAATACCTTCAGACTCTTGCGGATCACCGGGTAAAGCTGGTCGTCGAAGGCCTTGTCCTCGCCCTCGGTGGCGCGCACCCGCCAGTAATTCAAGAGCAGGTCCACTGCCTTCATCACCAGGTAAGTCAGCGAGACGGCCACGATTATTTTCAACCCCTTGGAAAGGACTTCCTCAGCCCAATTCGGCCACTCGAACACATTCAACCCGATGTGCAGGAGCACCACGAACACCACCACCTTGATCGGCCCGTGGAGCAGTTCGAGCAGGATGTCGTCGAGCTTGGAGGCGGTCTTATCGGCCCATTTCTTGAGCCAGACCCGCGTCAGCCAGTCGAGGAGCTTGGACGCGTAAAACGCCAGAATGATGTAAAGCAGCGACGCGACGTATTGCCAGCGCGGGTTGCCCCACAGCGGCTTTTGGAGAGCTTTGATTTTGTGCAGGCCAAAGCTCAGGTCCACCTTGGGCTTGGAATTATCTTTGGATGACGTCTCCGTGGCAGTCTTGTCAGTCGCCTCCGAAGTGACGGGTTCGGTGGCGGCCGCAGGTGCCTTTTTCTCGTTGGCGGACTTTTCTGACTGCTCCACGGCGCAGGAAGTCCAGAGCAGCGCGGAGGCGAACAACACCAGGGCGCTGCGAAAAATGAATGGCAATCGTTGTTTCATAGTTATGTGAAACTCCTCAAAAGTTCTGAGGTTTTATCCCAAAAACGCAATTCGTCAACCTCCGGCCACAATCCGGACAATCTCCAAACGGTCGCCCGGCTGCAACGGGCGGGCGGCAAACTCCGACGGCGCCACGGCCTCGCCGTTGTGCTCCACCACGACACTGCGCGGCAGAAGTTGCTGCTGTTGCAAAAAAACTTCCACCGAGCAGGGAAATTCCGCCTCAACCGGCTGTCCGTTGGCAATGACGACACCTTTGGCCATCAGTAAAATGAAACTCAGGCGCCGGGCAGGACGCGCCGGGCGTACAGCAAGGTCCGGATGCGCCGTTCGTCCGCAATGGGCGACCTGGAGTCCAGGCTGTTGATTTTCACCCGGCCCGAGGAATGAATGAAGAGTTTGTCGCCAAGATAAATGCCAACATGGACGACGCGTTCCGGTTTGCCGGAGGCCGCCTTCGAGCCAAAGAACAACAGGTCGCCTTTCTTCAGGTTTTTAAATTCGGGGTCCACGACCACTTCGGTTCCTTGCCGGGCCTGATGGCTGGCATTGCGGTTCAAATGAACGCCATTGAGAAAATAAACCACTTTGGTGAAGCCCGAACAGTCCACGCCCTTGACCGAGGTTCCGCCCCACAAATAGGGCAGGCCCATCAACGACTTGGCGGTCTGCTCGATGTTCGCCGGAGAGGGCTGGCGTGATTTGGACCATTCCTCGTAGTCCGTCGCGGAATCCCTCGCCAAATAGCCGGTTCGTCCGTCGGGCAGTTCCACCTTGAACCAGTCGCCCTCCACGCCGGTGTTTCGAACCAACGCGCCGGTCACCACATCGGACACCGGCACGGATTTGGTGCTGGGCTTCTCCCAGATGCGGTCGGCAAACGCGGTGACAATCAACCGCTTTGAGGCATTCCAGGCGTTGACGGGCTCCTTGGTGCAGGGAACCACGCCGTCGTCCTCGGTCCATCCCAAATAGCGGTCTGAAGACTGCACATAATACCAACCCTGCTCCGTTTTCCATAACCGCACCACGTGGCCCATCATGACCTGGGTGCCCAGTTCCGCCGGTTGGCCGCGCTCCTCGCGGACATTCACCACGCTCAGGGTGATGATTCCCCACGTGCGATCGCCCAAGGTGGCGCTGGGCAACACCGTGATGCGGTCGGCGACCTTGATGCCCATGTGGGACAGCGTCTCAACCAGTTCCTTTTTCGCGTCGGGGTTTTCAACCTCTCCCTTGAGAATCAAATAATCGCCCTCCCGCGCCGCGGATATGCTGAAGATGGCCAGGCGCCGGTCGGGGGCGTATTTGGCTTGGATGGCCTGCAAAGCGCGAACAACATGCGCGTCGGGCTCCTGCTGGGTTTTCCGGGAGGATTTCGTGGACGAACAGCCTGCCAGCAATAAAACGGCCACGGCGGCGCAGGCGACTTGGAACAATTTATTCATATTCGAGCGCGTCTGAGTACCAGTTTGACGGCCCAGTGACAAGCCGGAGAAAGGAGAACACTCAGTCAACCCGGCCGCGGCGAGCTTCCGGCGCATTCGGCCAAAACATTTCGCGCCTTCTGCCAGTGGGTTCCCTTCCAAAACAGCTTTCCGCAGCGGTCGCACAAATAAAATTCATTCAGCCACCGGTAGGTTTTGGGCGGAATCTGCCGTTGCCATTCCTCCTTGTTGATCAATGACAAATGCCCGCCACAGGCGGAGCATCGCGACGTCCGCAATGGTAATTGAAACTCCAGGAACACCAGCTCCAGTTGCTCCCGCAAGGACAAGGTCGGCGGCACCCAAAACGAGGGAACCACGCCCTCCCGCAGCACCCTGCGCTCCATCAACATGCTGTCGGTCGTCAGCAGGATTGCCCCGCCTGCCTGCGCCTTGCCAACCAGCTCCGCGTCGTCAATTCCATATTGCCAGTGCGCCTCGTAGCCGGCCAACCGCACCCACCGCGCCAGGCCACCCAACCCCGCATCGCACCAGAACTCCGGGGAACCGAGTGTTTGCGGAAAATGAAACGCTCCGGCACGATGCCTCCAACGCTGCAAACGCCCAATCAGCCAGACATGGACCCGGTGAAGCGCCAACGGCGGAGCCAGATGCTCGGAGGCGGCAATCTTCCGGGCACGATCAAACAATGCCTGGATTCCTTTTTGAGCGCGACTCGCCCGGACTGTCTTCATTAACCGTCCAAACTCGTGCTTATAGGCGCTGGTGATTCGGTTCATGCCTCAAGTCTGCTGTGCCATGAAAAAGTCCCGCTTGCAATCGACGCTTCTCCGTCCGCGCCAACCATCGGCGTGATTGACTTTCAATAAACCGCCCCCAAAACTCGTCGAAACTGATGCGATTCATGAAAATGCGTTTTTATTTATTCGTTGCCATCGCCGTGGTTGGTGCCGTTCAAGCGCAAGCCCAGGAGAAAATTGACTTTGTCGGTCAAGTGAAGCCGATCTTCGAAGCTTATTGCGTCTCCTGCCACAACGAGGCTCACGCGCACGAGAACGGCAACTACCGCATGGACATCAAGTCCGAGGCGTTCAAGCCCAAGCGCAACAAGCAGCGCATCGTCCCGGGCGACCCGGAAAAAAGCCAGGTGTACGCCTTGACCATCCTTCCCGCCGACGATGGCGACCTCATGCCGCCGACCGAAAAGGCCGGCCCGCTCCCCAAGCATGTCACCGAGGTCATCCGCCGCTGGATCGCCGAAGGCGCCGAGTGGCCCGAGGACCTCAAACTCAAGACAGCCATGCGCGTTGATTTTGCCCGGGACGTGAAACCCATCCTGCAAAAAGGCTCCCCGCTTGACGACAAGGCCCGCGAAACACTCCGCCTGTGGGTGGATCAAGGCACCATTTGGCCTGAGGGGGTTCAACTGGCGGGTGTTGCCTCCGCTGAAGACGCCGATCCGGAAATGAAACTGATCCGCGAAATGCACCAGAAGATCACCGCCAACACCAAGGTGCAGTCCGAGGCCGAGATGAAGCCCTATACCGACACGGTCAGCGATGATGTTAAATTTGAAATGCTGCCAATCCCCGGCGGCGAGTTCCTCATGGGCAGCCCGACCTCCGAGCCGGGCCGCAAACCTGATGAAGGCCCGCAGTTCAAGGTGAAGCTGGACCCCTTCTGGATGGCCAAAACCGAAGTAACCTGGGACGAATACGAGCAATTCATGTATCCCGACCCCGCCAAGGCGGCTGCCAACCCCTACGCCAGCGATGTGGCCGATGCGACCGCGCGCCCCACCAAGCCGTATGTGGAAATGAGCTTTGGCATGGGCAAAGGTGGTTTCCCGGCCATCAGCATGACCCAGCACGCCGCCAACAAATACTGCCAGTGGCTCAGCGAGCGAACCGTACATTTTTACCGGCTGCCGACCGAGGCGGAATGGGAATACGCCTGCCGCGCGGGCACCACCACGGCTTACTCATTTGGCGACGATCCCTCCCAAATCGGAGAGTTCGCGTGGTTCGGCGACAACAGCGATTTGAAGTACCAGAAGGTCGGCAAGAAAAAACCCAATCCCTGGGGCCTGCACGACATGCACGGCAACGTGGCCGAATGGTGTTTGGATCAATACGATCCTAATTGGTATATCCAGTTCCAGAGCACCGGCGCAGTGAATCCCTGGAACAAGGCCGACAAACCTTATCCGCACGTCGCTCGCGGCGGTTCCTGGGATGACGATCCTGTAAAGTTGCGAAGCGCCGTCCGCCGCGCCTCAGATCCTTCGTGGAAACAACAGGATCCGCAGCTGCCCAAGAGCATTTGGTACCACACCGACGCCCAGTTCCTGGGTTTCCGCGTCGTCCGCCCGCTCAAGGTGCCGACTCCCGAGGAAATGAACCGGTATTGGAACAGTGGCGTGGAGCGGGATTGATCCTCGCTCCCGCCGCATCCCGGTTTTTCATTTGCTGAAGGCTAGAGTCGGGGCTTGAGTCGGCCTCGGGCCCGCTTATCATCCGGCCATGCCACGCTCCAAGTCCAAGGACGGCCTGCTACAGGGCGCGCGGGTTTACCTCTCCGGCCCGATGGATTTTGTCGCCTCGCGCGCGACGGAAAAACAGTTCGGCTGGCGCAACCGCGCCAGTGAATTTCTCCAAAAGATGGGCGTCACCGTGTTTGACCCGTGGTTCAAGCCTGATGTGCGCGGCCTGCATGAATACGGCCGCGAGGACGTCAAAAGCGGTGACAACATAAAAGGGCGCTGGACCTACACCAATGGCAAAAAAGGAGCCAAAGCACGCGCCTGGTGCGCGCAGCAATTCTGGGAAACCCTGCACATTGACCTGCGGATGGTGGACACCAGTGATTTCACCATTTCCTACTGCCCGACCAACATCTACAGCGTCGGCACCCCGCACGAAATCATCCTGGCCCGCACTCAGTACAAGCCCGTCCTCTTTGTCAGCCCCCCGGTGGAATTTCCCACCCTGCGCGCGCTGCGGGAGCATTTGAAAAAAGACCCCAAGGGGGCCGAGCTTCTCCAGAAACTGGAAACGGAGATTCCGATCAAGGAGAACCCGCGCGGCATTCCCAGCCTCTGGTATCTGCCGCTGGTCGGCGGCGACAACTTCTTTGACGGATTCGGCTTCGCGCCCTACCGCAAACGCTTCGGCTGGACGCAGGACATCGCGCTGGATCATCACGAAAAGCGCTTTCCTCCCAAACGCCCGCTCCTGCCGTTTGTGGAGAGATTAAACGACAAGCTGCCCAAAAAATGGGACGACAAGCTCGGCAAATTCGTCCAGAACGACGACTGGCTGCTGTGGGATTTTCACCAGCGCAACATCCGCGGCAAGCATGCCGAAGAACCGCGCTCCTGACACGTTTTCATCCGGCCCAGTTGGAACAAATCCTTCCATCAGCAAAACCCTCATGGCCGATTGCATGGAATTACCGCTTGCTATTCCTGCCAAAAAAGCCATTTTAAACCTCGTCTGTAGATAGCTAAGTTACTTTCACGGAATGGAAAATCCTCAGGTGAACTTGATTCAGTGATGATTTGAAACCCGATGGTCGGGAACAGTCTAGAGAAAGCACAGTTAGAACAGATACATCACATGAGTACTAAATTGTTTGTGGGAAATCTCTCCTTCAACACCAGCGAAAACGACCTGCACGACGCCTTTGCCGCTCACGGCACCGTCGTGGAAGCCAACCTGATGATGGACCGCATGAGCGGCCGTCCCCGCGGGTTTGGATTCGTCACCATGAGCTCCCCCGAGGAAGCCCAGCGGGCCATCGACGCCCTCAACGGCCAGCCTTTGGATGGCCGCAACCTGACCGTC
Source organism: uncultured Verrucomicrobiales bacterium (assembly GCA_937983475.1). Classification (GTDB taxonomy): domain Bacteria; phylum Verrucomicrobiota; class Verrucomicrobiia; order Limisphaerales; family JACDHS01; genus CALJZV01. The sequence continues at coordinate 2,749 of CALJZV010000389.1, read as the reverse complement.
AACATTGCCCGCCCCAAGGAAGACCGTCCTCCCGGCGGTGGCGGCGGCGGTCGCGGACCTCGCCGTGAATACGGCGGTGGTGGCGGCGGCGGACGCGGCCGTTATTAATCCCTAACCGAATTAATTCAACGCGGCGGGGACCGGTTCAGGCCGGTCCCCGCTTTTATTTTCCGGAAAACCCGCCAGAACAATCGGTGGGCGTCACATATTTAAAGAAATTATCAAATCATGGAAGAACACATTGAAGTCGAAGGCCGCATCCTAACCGTGTTGGCCGGAACCATGTTCCGGGTGGAACTGGACAACAAACACCAGGTGCTGGCCACCATTTCCGGCAAGATGCGCAAACGCTTCATCCGACTCATGGCGGGCGACCGCGTGAAGATGGAGATGTCGCCCTATGACCTGAACAAGGCGCGCATTGTGTGGCGTCTGCGATAGCGCACCCGGCATCATATATTCATTAACCGTCCGATTTTTTCACCGGCAACTTCTTGCGCTTGGTCTTGGCCAAGTCACGCAGTTCCGTTTTGCTCATGGATTCATACATGCTTTTGGAAGCGCCCTTGAGTGACGACTTTTTGCGCTCGCCCCGCTTGGCCGACAAGGCCGCTCCGGCCGCCATCTGTTGCTTTTTGGATTTCGCAGGCATGAAAAACTATCCGATGCCAATTCCTTGAGGCAACCGGTCTCCGCCACGATTCAACCACGGGATTGCGCCTGATTTTCTCCAGAATAAGATCAAGAAATTCCAAGCCACTGCGCCGACACATGCTATTTTTGCGTCCGCAATCCATGTCCGTGATAAACTTTTCACACCATTAACAGGTTTTAGTTCGCCATGAGTTCCCCCATCCCCGCCCTGCTGTCCGCCAACGAACTGTTTCTCGCCTACGGCTACCAAAAGCTGCTAACCGGGGCCACGCTGGCGGTGTCCCCGGGCGAGAAAGTCGGCCTGGTCGGGCGCAACGGCTGCGGCAAGACCAGCCTGTTGAAAATTCTGACCGGAGAAAACTCCGCCGATTCCGGTGACATTTCCAAGCGCCGCGGCCTGCGTGTCGGTTATTTGCCGCAGGAGTTTGAACTGGATGGCAGCAGGACCGTCCTGGAAAACATCGAGGCCGGCGCGGCGGACCTGATGGAATGGCTCCGGCGCTACGAATCGGGCGACGGCAGCGAGACCGAGCTGGCCGAACTGCTTCATTTGATTGAAGGCGCCGACGGCTGGAACCTGCAATCCCGCATCAAGGCCAGCGCCATGGCGCTGGGCGTGCCCCCGCTCGACACCAAAGTCGCGTCGCTCTCCGGCGGCGAAAAGCGCCGCGTCGCGCTCTGCCGCGCCCTCATTGGCCAGCCCGACCTGCTGTTGCTCGACGAACCCACAAATCACCTCGATGCCGAGTCCATACGCTGGCTGGAAGAGTTTCTGCGCGGGTTTCCCGGCGCGGTGATTTTCGTCACGCACGACCGCTATTTTCTCGACGTCATCGCCACGCGCATCATTGAGCTGGCCGATGGCCGCTGCTTTTCCCATCCGGGCAACTACACCGCCTACCTCGAGGCCAAGGCCGTCCGCCAACAGGTCGCCGAGCAGTCCGAGCGCCGCCGCCAGCGCTTCCTCCGCGTGGAACTGGAATGGGTCCGCGCCGGTGTCCGCGCCCAGCGCTCCAAGGCGCGTCACCGCCTCGACACCTTTTACAATGTGGCCGGACTCGAAGCCCCGCCCGAGGAGCGCGAAATGGACCTGCTCATTCCGCCCGCGCCCGAGATGGGCAACACCGGCGTGGAACTGGCCAACGTCAGCGCCAAGGTCGGCGACGGCGACGCCCTTCGCTGGCTGTTCCGGAACCTGAACCTCACGCTCAAGCCCGGCCAATGCACCGGCGTGGTCGGGCGCAACGGCGTGGGCAAAACCACCCTGTTGCGCCTCTGCCTGGGCGAGCGTACTTCCGATGAAGGCCGCGTCACCATCGGGAAAAACGTGAAGTTCAACTACATTGACCAGGGGCGCATGCAGCTGGACCCGGATAAATCCGTGCTGGCCCAGGTGGCCGACGCCGAGGAGACCGTTTATTTCGGCGAGCAGAAAATGAGCGCCCGCGCCTACCTGCGCCGGTTTTTATTTTCCGATGAGCGCGTGAAGGAGCCGATTCACAAGCTCTCCGGCGGCGAGCGCGCCCGGCTCATGCTCGCCAAGGTGCTCAAGCGCGGCGGCAACATGATCGTGCTCGACGAGCCCACCAACGACCTTGACCTGCCCAGCCTGCGCATGCTCGAGGAGGCGCTGGTGGATTTCGATGGCAGCGTGCTGGTTGTCAGCCATGACCGCTATTTTCTCGACCGCATCTGCGACCAGATTGTCGCCTTCGAGGAGGAGGGCGTGTTTGTGCAGCCGGGCAACTACTCTTATTACCTGGAGAAGAAAAAGGAGCGCGACGCCCGCAACAAAACATTGGCCGCCGCCTTCGCGCCGCCCGCTTCAAGTGTTGAGGAAATAAAACCCAAGCGGGAGCGCCCCCGCAAACTCAGCTTCAAGGAGCAGCGGGAACTGGAAGGCATGGAGGCCGCCATCCTGAAGGCCGAAACCCGCGTTGCCGAACTGGAAACCACGCTCAACGATCCTGGTTTTTACGCCACCCGCGCGGCGGATGCCCCCCGATTGTTGAAAGAACTGGACGAGGCCAAGGAGGCTGTCACCCGTCTTTACGCCCGCTGGGAGGAACTCGAACAGGTAGGCAAGTCGGCTGCC